>JAOZRQ010000736.1 GCA_029940115.1 Desulfobacterales bacterium | reverse complement strand
TCAGCCCAAAAACCTCAGCCCCACCAAGCTCGCGGGGGATTGCCAAATCCCCCGCCCCGCCATCAAAGCTCGTCTCTCCAGAACAAGCTCGCCCCAGAACAAGCTCGCCCCAGAACAAGCTCGCGGGGGATTGCTAAATCCCCCGCCCATTCAAGGCTGTTTATCTTATGCTCGCGGGGGGATTGCTAAATCCCCGCCCATTCAAGGCTGTTTATCTTATGCTCGCGGGGGATTGCCAAATCCCCGCCCATTCAAGGCTGTTTATCTTATGCTCGCGGGGGATTGCCAAATCCCCCGCCCCGGTTTCAGATTTGCCGAATCCGGCCCCGGCCAGCACGGCGACCAAATCACTCATCATCCTGCTCATCACCCACGATACCATAGCCTTAATTGTCATGCCTCCTTATTAAATAAAAAGGTTGAGAATTAAAAAGTCAGGGGCTTCCTTTGCCCTTCTATAGCTTTCAACAAAAAGATTGTCCGGAGTGCAAAAATTGAGCGAAGCGGTTTTTTGCCCTTCGGCAGGCTCAGGGCCCGGTTTTTGGCGGGAAACTTTTGTCCGTTGTGAACTACGAAGGATGGTTTGCAAGAAGGGGCCTCAAATCCCGTCGTCCCAAAATCAATCCCTGGCTCCAAATCCAACGCAAGCTTTCAGGGAGGCATCGCGCAGCCATGGAGGCAGATCAACATTGACAGGATCAGGAGATGGCTGATCATTTGAGTTCTCTCTTGCCCGTTGTCATGGGTCTCATAAATTGTTGCTGGTTCTAACGGATTTTATGGCAGGCGATCAGCGACAGGCAGCGAAAGGCCTGCGGCAAGCCTTCATGCGTGGGCGATTTTGGATTGTCGCGGCCGGCCGCTGGTCGCTCACCGCTGGCCGCTCGCCACAGACCACAAAATCCGTTAGAACCAGAATTGTTGAAGGATCATTGATCACTGCCAACTGATCTCTGATTCCCCCTTTCAACCTTAATATACAAAAGAATGTCTCTTTTTATACAATCCATCTGCCCATGGAACAAAAATTCGGGAATAGGCGAGAGAAACCGGGCTTTTTCTCAAATCCATGCGTTGTCTGGGCAGTATCGCGTAATCTGTTGTCAAAGTAAACTGCAACGAGCTCTTGACATCCGAAAAAATCTGATGTAATAAGAGTCTCTGTCATCAAAAGTGAGGGGACTTCTCCTCCATGGGGGATGAGGAGATCAGGGGAACCGTCCTGCTCAGACTCTTTCTCGGCGTGATGGGCCACATATTCTCTCCCCGGTTCGCGGAGGCGTTCGACAGAACGCTCCCCCTTTTCACCGAACTTTCCCGGAAGAGGACCGGCATGGAGTACATCGAGACGGTTCTCAGATACATCTGCCACACGTCCGAGGCGTTGAGCTGGAAGGAGATGGAGGCAAAGCTCATGGAGGCTAGTTGACGAGGACAGGAAAGGAGGCATCATGACAATCGCTGACGAATTAAGAATGGAAGGGGAGATCAAAGGGGAGATCAAAGGGGAAATGAAAACGTATCTGGAGCTTATGGACAAAGGCATCATCCCCAAGGATCTGGCTGAGAAGAAGATTGCCGAACTGTCAAAGAGACTTGAGACGGTCACTGTCGGGGCGCATATGCTGACTGCCGGCGGTTCTGATGTTTCCGAACTTGGGAGACCGATATGACACCTCTCACCATCTTTCAGAGCTTAGCGGAGTGCCAAACTAATCTCCGTCCGGATCTCAGTTCGCATACAGTGCAGATGTCAGGCATTTTGTTTGACAGGAGTGCTGTAAAAACAGATGAAACGAGAAGATATAAAAAAGATTGCCCGGGCACGTCTCAAAGACGCGGAAGCCCTTTTTGACGCTCGGAGATACGAGGGCGCGGCATATGTTTGCGGATACGCGGTGGAGTTGGCACTTAAACACCGAATCTGTATGAGACTGGACTGGAATGAATATCCCCCGCTCAGACGGCTTAACAACTTTAAGACCCACGATCTGAACATACTTGTGTTGCTTGCCGGTGTTGAAAAGAAAGTAAACACCAGCTTATTGTCCGAATGGTCGGCCGTATCCTGGTGGAATTCCGAGATACGTTACAAACCTGCCCGAAGCTTCGCCAGCAATGAAGTGCGGCTGATGATCGAATCAACAAAAATCTTATTGAGGAAGTTATGAATCGGAACATCAGAAAACTTGTAAAAAAGCTGATACCGGTTGAGAAGGAGATGGCCGCCGAAAAAGGTCCCTTTCTTCTGTTTGCTCTTTTCATGCCTCAGCATGGTTACGGCAAATGGGACGTGCTGGTTTCAGCCCCCTGGCTTGACCGGGGTGTCCGGGAGTGCTGGCAATATATAACCCGTAACATTCAGCAGGCCATTACGATGGAAGAGTTGTTAAAGATTTCCAGAGTGGTCATTATCGAATATGATCATCCGGATCTGGAGGAAGTCTATGAAATGGTGGATGTGGAGCATGGCCTGGCAGAGATAAAAGATGAGGTTTTTTTTGAGGTGGAGATCAGGTGGGCGTATTTCATTACATCCCGGAGAGCGATCCAAGAAATGGCTGATGTAGCGTAAATCAGACTTTAAGATAGGAAAGGGATGCATAGATAGAGCTTTCAACATAATGTTTGTCCGATGAAGAAACTAAGTTTTTTGAAAAAACTTAGTTTCTTTGGGACAATCTTTTTGTTGAGCTGGAAGGAGATGGAGGCAAAGCTCATGGAGGCAGTTGACGAGGACAGGAAAGGAGGCATCATGACAATCGCTGACGAATTAAGAATGGAAGGGGAGATCAAAGGGGAGATCAAAGGGGAGATCAAAGGGGAAATGAAAACGTATCTGGAGCTTAT
>JAOZRQ010000204.1:9405-10815 GCA_029940115.1 Desulfobacterales bacterium | reverse complement strand
ACAAGTCCCTGCGGGACAATGAAGGAGCGATCCCCCAACTCGTGAATGCGCCCCGAAGCGTGGGAACAAGAGGGGGGAAAGTCTATAAAGACCCTGTGATTTCAAGGGTGAATTCTTCCATATTATCCGGCACCTCAAAAAAAACGATCATAAACTTGGCCCCCTCTCCGGGTTCGATGCTTTTGGAGGCGGCTGGCGTTGAAAGGCGGTCTTTTATGATAGCAGGGGCCGTATGGGAAAGATCCGAATCGGTGAGAAGATTGCCGCAGTAAGCCGTCTCTTTCGCGACAATTCCGCCGTTCGCGTATATGTTGGCCCTTATCTTTACAAGCTTCCGAGGGACAGCAGTTTCATTTCTGACTTGGCCCGTTATCACAAGGAGCTTTTCGGATTCGTAATTTTCAACGAACCTGCTCTTCACCTCGCTTTTTACGACGATCACCCCTCCGATATCCCGGTCTTGGGGAGGAAGCAGGTTACCGATAAAAGGGACATGCAGGAGAAGTTTCTGAACGATTTCGGTCTCGCGCTGGGTGTAAAGCCCATAAATCCCTGCGCCCAGAATCACCATAAGCAACAAAATGAGAAACGGCATGTTGCTCCGTCCTTTTACGGGAGGATCTGCATCCCCCAAATCCGGTGAGATTTCTTCAAACTCGCCAGGCCGAATTCCCATGTCAAATATTTGTGTGAGATATGCCTCATCATTTTCATCAGGGGCATCTTCGATCTCAGGCTCAATCAGGACAAAATCAAGCGCCTTTTCAATATCGGATGCCACATCCGGCTTTGCTTTGTCAGGTGAGGTTTCCACCTCCATGTCTTCAATCATCCCATCAATATCGGCATCTGAGTCCTCCCCTTCAATGATCTCATCAACATCGGCATATGACTCAAGTTCGGCATCCGCATCTGGATCAAACGCGATAAAATCCTCTTCCCCATCAATTCCATGCTGTTCAGCCTCAGAGTCTTTGAGAAATGACAAATCAACCTCGTCATCCTTGTCATTTTCCTTCGGGATGTTGAGGAATGACAAATCAACTCTCGCGTCATCAGCATGTGAATTGATAGGCTGATTCTTGGGATCATAAGGCCCTTCCTGCGATTTGACGGATTCCGGAGACGAAAGCGCTTTATGAATGGCCTTTGCTGAATAAAACGCCTTCTTGCACTCCTTGCATTTGCGAAGATGCTCTTTGAGGCATCGTATTCCCGCAGGCCCCAAGGTGCCATTGACATATCTGAATATAAAAGGTTTTGCTTCGTCACAGTTCATTTTTTTATCAGATTTTTTTATCAGGTTTCAAAAAATCTTTTGGAGCATCCCCAAAAATCTTGTCCTATCGTAAAAGCGGCATCCTTACGGTTTACAAAAATTTTTGATCGGCTTGCAGGAATGATCTCTGG
>JAOZRQ010000204.1:0-9305 GCA_029940115.1 Desulfobacterales bacterium | reverse complement strand
GCATGATCTTCGCTTGGGCCGCTTCGCTCGGCTTGGATTGGCAAATCCAAGCCCGTCGCCGGATTTGCCAATCCGGCGGGAGCAGAGTGTGGCGGCTGGCGATTCCTGGGCATGATCTTCGCTTGGGCCGCTTCGCTCGGCTTGGATTGGCAAATCCAAGCCCGCCGCCGGATTTGCCAATCCGGCGGGAGCAGCGTGTGGCGGCTGGCCGAAACGAAGCTCAAGGCCGATCCTGCCATTCCTGTACACAGCTGCCATTCTTGATTTCGACAGGGTTTGCAAACATTTTTGATTATGGTAAGGATGCGTTATCCAGATGGGCGTATTTATTACTTGGGGAGACTGTCTGAAAGGCTACCACAACTGGGTGCCTCGTCACACACTCCCCCGCGCCTTTTTTGCGCCTTTGCGCCTTTGTGTGGGCATGGGCGATCCGGTTTTCATGGCGCTACACAGTGCCAGAAACCGGGTTTCTTCTTTCAGATCTGCGGATCATCCGTGGAACGGGGAAAGAAACCCGGTTTCGCGTTCAGAGGATTGGGCGAGCAGGGCTTGATGACGCGGCACCGCTTGAGAAACCGGGTTTCCTTGTCCTTTCACCTCGACACCCATAAATTGATAATACCATATGAAATCAAATGAGTAAAGTGAACGGATGCGTTCACTGATTTTTTTCTGTGTACAGGACAAAAAGTTGTGGACGGGCGAGAAACCCGGCTTTTTCCCCAAATGGGCCGGCTCCACGACTGCAAGAAAAAGCCGGGTTTCCCTCCTCAATCACTTTTTTTGTCCTGTACACAGGATTTTTTTTTGAAATTCATCTCTGTTTTTTTGTTGAAAAGCAGAGAATACCTTGATAAATTATTTTCAGGTTTTTGAGAAAATTTGGGCATCCTTACATTTTTCACGAAAAGTGGTTTGCATTTTCCGGGTGGAAAAAGTTTGCAGTTCCGCCTTCAGGCGGTGTCAGACCGTCTGAAGGCGGAGCTGCAAACTTTTTGGCCTGTACACAGGTGTGAGATATAAATCCCAGAAAACTTATGCCCGGGTAGTTATTCAGGAACTGTAACCGAACAACTTCCCATTCCCCGCTCCTGCCGGAACCTGTCCCCGACGTCTTTTGTCGGGGATTGACAAATCCGGCAGGCGGTTCGGATTTGTCGCATCAGAAACCTCCGAGGTTTTCAAAACCTCGGAGGTCTTATCCCCCAAATGTCAAACCGGGTTTCTTGAATTTAATGCCCAAGCATGGCAGGCAAAGTAAACTGACAAATGAAAGATGAGCAAAAGGCTGAAGATGAACGGATCTGACACATCTTTTTTTAAAATTATCGAAGATAGCGACTGCCTCCACTATAGGACAGGAGATGAGTTCAAATTATCAGGTGCCATGCTTGCATTGCCTCTGGGCAGAGCGGTTTGTGTTACCCTTGTCGAGGATATGAAGAAGATTGTCACAGGCAAAAATTCAAAAAAAACGGACAGCTTTTACTGTAGTGGTTGCAACGGTTATGTCAGACTGACATATGAGCCAAGGAATCCGCCGGATGATGGATCGGACATAAAGGGGGATGACATTGACACGATTGCCAATTTGCTGACTGATTTTTCATTTTTCAAGACGCTTGATGAGGATGATATCAGGGAAATCGTTTCCCATTTGAAGCTCAGGAAATTGAACAGAGGCGAAATCATCATAAGGAAAGGGGAGCCGGGCACCAGTCTGTTCATCATCCTGTTCGGAAAGGTCGAGGTGTTGGGGGATCATGGGATGAGCATCACGTTCATGGGAAGGGAGGAGGTATTCGGTGAGATGAGTCTCCTCAGCGGCGAACCTGTGGGTGCCAGCATAAAAATCGTGGAACCTTCCACGATCTTATATATAAAAGGCAAGGATTTCAGAAATATTTTGGCGAAACTCCCCTCACTTCGGATGTATTTTGCCCGTCTGCTTGCCAAGAGACTTGCCGAGAGAAACCTTCTCAAGACTGAGGAATTTTCGCCTGGGATGGTGGGCCAGCTCTCTGACATGCCCCCTTCAGAGTTGTTTCAGGCGTTCAACATCAACCAGAAAACTGGCCGACTGACCCTGCAACTCCCCAAAGGATCGGCCATGCTGGCGTTCCGAGAAGGGGAACTGGTTCGCGCGGAATACGACGGAAACGAGGGAAAAGATGCCTTTTATGAGATGCTGAAGGAGGAGGAGGGGAGATTCAAGTTCAGCAGTTCGGGCCTCTCCGATGAGGAGATGGCGGCCGATGAGGTGGGGGACTTCATGTGGCTTTTGATGGAGGGGGTCAGGCGAATGGATGAGGAAGATGAAGGGCTTTGAGCTTGAAGATGCATCATGGCTCTTCAGGTGATGTGGCACCGCCTAAAGGCGGAACTACGAACTTTTTTCTCATGCCGCTTGACAAACCTTGTCAGACAACTTATGATAAAAGTGTTGTCAGTTGGCTGTGGCCAGTTGTGAGCTCCTGACAACAACCAACAATCAGATGCTGGGAGGTGAACATGCAATATCCGTTGGAGGAGAAGATCGGGGAACCGGAACTGCTGGTGGGCCGGGACCGAGAATTTGCGAATTTTGACAGATGGATCGCCAACATCCCGAAAAGGCTCTCCAAGTCGAGAGTGATCCTGGCCCGCCGGAAGAGCGGGAAGACATCGTTTGTGCAACGCATCTTCAACCAGTTGTGGAGCGAGAATGGGGAGGTGATCCCGTTCTACATCGACATTCCGGAGATCAAGGTCTGGTATCCCCACCTCGCGATCAAATACTACCAAGCCTTCGCCTCGCAGTACATCTCGTTTCTGGAGAGGGACGAGCATCTGGTGAGGGAGCCCCTCTCCTTGGAGGAGATCAGGGAGTACGGGATCTCAAAGTCCATAAGGTCCTTTGTCAGGGATGCCGACTTCCTGACAAGGGAGAGCAGGGAGGGGGGAATGCACTTTCTGATGTGGGAGACTGCGTGCGGGGGGCCCCGCATCGTTTCGCGGGCGTGTATGGCAGGCGGTTCCTAGTCATCTTGGACGAGTTTCAGAATCTTGCGGGGTATGTTTACCGTGATGAGAGGTGCGAGGGCAAAGTGGACGAGACCATTCCGGGGAGCTTCCACTCGCTCTCCGAGTCGAAGATCGCGCCCATGCTGGTGACCGGGTCCTATGTGGGCTGGCTCATCGACATCGCCGGGAAGTACTTGGAGGCGGGGCGCCTCTCCGAGATGTACATGGATCCGTACCTCGCACCTGAGAAGGGCCTGGAGGCGGTTTACAGATACGCGGCGCACTTCGGCGAGCCAGTCACGAACGAGACGGCCGTCCTGATCAACGAACTCTGCATGTCGGACCCGTTCTTCATCTCCTGCGTGGTCCAGAGCAACTTCCCGGGCAGGGACCTGGCGACGGCGGATGGCGTCGCGGAGACCGTGAGCTACGAGGTGCGGGACCGCCGCTCGGAGATGTCCCGAACTTGGGGGGAGTACATCCGGCTCACCCTGGCGAGGGTGAACGACCGGCATGCGAAGATGATCCTCCTGCATCTCAGCAGGAATTCGGAGCGGTATTGGACCCCGGAGGAGCTGGGGAAGGCGTTGCCCCTGGACATCGGCGCCGACGAGATCCGGGAGCGCCTGGACCTCCTCGTGGAGGCGGACGTGATCGAGTGGGGGAGTTCCGACATCCAGTTCCGGGGCCTTCGGGACGGCACGCTGAACCTGATCCTGCGAAGCCGCTTCGAGCAGGAGATCGGCACATTCTCCCCGGACCCCCCGGACCTGGCGCGGGAGTTCCGTGAGGAGATCGAGAGGCTGAGGGGGGAGAGGGACTTGCAGTTTGGCGGCATGCCAAACTGCAAGCTTGGCACTCCGGAGCCTTATTATGACAAATTCGGTGGCAACCGCACCGGGAACTGAAAGCATATGAAATTCATAGCAGATTTGCACGTCCACTCCAAATATTCGATGGCCACGGCAAAGAACCTTGATTTGGAAAATTTATACATTGCGGCGCAGTTGAAGGGCATGACGGTGGTGGGAACTGGTGATTTCACCCACCCGGGATGGTTTGCCGAGATACAGGAGAAGCTCATCCCCGCGGAGCCGGGCCTTTTCAGGCTGAAACCGAAGATCGCTGAGACGTGTGACGCGCACGTCCCCCCATCCTGCCGGGGGGAGGTCCGTTTTATCCTGCAATGTGAGATCAGCAATATTTACAAAAAGAACGGCAAGACTCGAAAGAATCACCACATCATCTTCATCCCAGACATTGAGGCCGCGTCCCGGTTCAACGCAAAACTGGACGGCATCGGAAACATCAAATCCGACGGTCGGCCCATCCTGGGGCTTGACGCGAAGATCCTTCTGGAGATCCTTCTTGACACCTCGACGGAATCCTTCCTGATCCCCGCACACATCTGGACCCCATGGTTTTCGGTTCTCGGATCGAAATCCGGATTTGATTCCCTTGAGGCCTGTTTTGAGGACCTTCTCCCGGAAATCTTCGCGGCTGAGACCGGACTCTCCTCTGATCCGTCGATGAACTGGCGCATTTCCCAACTTGATGGGCTGACGCTGGTATCCAACTCGGATTCGCATTCTCCTGACAAACTGGGCAGGAACGCGAATCTCTTTGATACCGAGCTCTCCTACCTCGCCATCCGGTCAGCCTTGAAGCGCGGTGATCCTCGGCAGTGTCTGGGGACTCTGGACATGTATCCCGAGGAGGGGAAATATCACTTTGATGGGCATCGCAAATGCCATGTCTGTCTGCATCCTGCGGAAAGCATGAAACACAACGGAACTTGTCCGGTCTGCGGAAAGCCGCTGACCCTCGGGGTGTTGTACCGGGTGGAGGAGCTGGCCGACCGACCTGAAGGTGAAAAACCGGCGCATGCACTTCCCTTTTATCATATCATTCCTCTCCGGGAGATTCTGTCGGAGATCTGTCATGTCGGGCCGAACACAAAGAAGGTGGGGGGGCATTATCAGGCCGCGCTTGAAGCCCTGGGGCCCGAAATCCACATCCTGCATACCTGCCCGGTTGACGACATTGAGAAGGCCGGGGGGCCTCTGCTGGCCCAAGCGGTCATCCGGATGCGGGCTGGTCAGGTGCATATTTCCCCGGGATATGATGGCGAATACGGGAAGATCACCGTGTTCGATCCCGAGGAGAGAGAGAGACTCTTGGGACAGCAATCGCTTTTCGGGACCCCTGTTCCTGCCAAGAAACGGAGAAAGCAAAAAACGAAATCCGCATCAGGAAAGGTGAGCGAAAAACAGACGCCGTTTGAGAACACGCCCCTCCCCGGGTGTCATTCCCGCTCCGAATGTCATTCCCGCGAAAGCGGGAATCCACTCTCCCCGGCCCCCGAATGTCATTCCCGCCCCGAATGTCATTCCCGCGAAAGCGGGAATCCATTCTCTGACAAAGAAGCAGTGGATTCCTGTTTTCGCAGGAATGACAGAGGTGGCAGGAATGACAGAGGTGGCAGGAATGACAGGGCTGGTCTGGATGACAGGGTCAGCTTGGGCGACAAGCCCGGCCTGAACAAAGAGCAGTCGGAAGCCGTGCATCACGAAGGGAGTCCCCTATTGATCATCGCCGGGCCCGGCGCGGGAAAAACCTTGACCCTGACCCACAGAATCGCCTATCTCATCCGGCATAGACGTGTCCCATCGGAGAATATCCTCGCGGTGACATTCACCAACAAAGCCGCACAGGAGATGCAAGACCGCCTGACATCCCTCATGGCGGATTCCGATGCCCTGCCCCTGACCGCAACCTTTCACGGCTTCTGTTTCCAAATGCTCAAAGCGCAGGAGGATTCGAATTACACGGTCATTGACGAAGATGAGCGGCACATGTATCTGTCAGAGGCGATCAGACAGGTGGCGCAAAAGGGGATGCGGGTTCATCTGAAGCCGGGAACCTTGTCCGACGGAATTGCCTCCGCGAAGCAACGGATTCTGGAGCCTCATGATCCGTTGGAGGCGATTGCGGCAAAGCCTGATCTGCCCCTTTTCTCAAGGGTCTATGAGACCTATCAAAGATTGCTGGCGCAGGAACGCCGATATGATTATGAGGATCTGATTCTGAAAATGGTGAAACTGTTGGAGTCGGATCATAAGGCTCGGCAAACCTGTCAGGATCGCTTCCGTCATATCTTCGTGGATGAATATCAGGACCTGAATGAAGGGCAGTACCGGATCGTCAGGGCGTTGGCACCGGCCGAGTCGGAACTCTGTGTGATCGGTGATCCAGATCAGGCGATCTACGGATTTCGGGGGGCTGATGTCCACTATTTTGAGCGGTTTGCGGATGACTATCCCTCATGCCGGGTGATCCGCCTGACCCGAAACTATCGCTCCGCGGAGACAATTCTCGAAGCCTCTCACCAAGTGATCCGGGATCACAGCATCAATCCGGATCAAGCCCGGGTTTACTCGAACATTGCAGGGAGCAAGCGATTGACCATTCTCGAACTCCCCACGGAAAGGGCTGAGGCGGTGGCGGTGGGAAAGACCATTGAGCGAATGGTCGGAGGGACGGGCTTCCACTCGATTGACTTCGGCAAGACCGATGAGACTGGCATCCAGACGGACCGGGGATTTTCCGACTTTGCCGTGCTGTATCGGACCAATGCCCAGCGTCAGGTGATTTCGGATATCTTCGGAGAGGCAGGGCTTCCCCATCAGATCGCCAATCGGGAGCACACATACTGCCGAAAGGGGATCGCTGAGCTCCTCTCCTTTCTGAGAATCACGGCGGACGCGGGGAGCTTCAACGACTTTCAGAAAATCGTGAATCTCGCCAGCTCAGGTGTCGGCAAAAAGACATGCGATGCTTTCCGAGAGTGGTTTCATCAGAATGAGTTCACCGTGGCAGACGCTCTGGCGAATCTGAAAACGCTGTCAGGTATGGACGGGAATCAGCAACGCAGATTATGCGCCTTTGCTGACAAAATTTCGGAATGGCAGCACAACACCCGGGAGAAATCGGTTGAGGAAAGGTTGCGGTTTCTCTTTGAGCAGACCGGGGCATCTTCGATCATCAGGGAGAATCGGGAGACAGAAAATACATATAACGAACTCATCCGCACGGCCAAAGGATTTGGAAAGCATGTCGCGGGGTTTCTCAATACGCTCGCGCTTCATATCCACGACGCGGACACCTATAACTACGATGCGGAAAAGGTGACGCTGATGACCATGCATGCGGCCAAGGGGTTGGAGTTCCCGGTGGTGTTCATCACCGGATGCGAAAACGATTATATCCCCTTCAGGCGATCCGAAAATGCGGAGGCCGATCTGGATGAGGAGAGACGGCTCTTCTATGTGGCCATGACCCGCGCAAAAGACCGCCTCTTTCTCACTCGTGCGAAAAAACGCATGATTTATGGACAGACGGTGCAACGGGAGATATCCCCGTTTGTATCGGATATTGAGCGACGGCTGATCCGCATCGAACGGACCCAGGGGAAAAAGAAGAAGAAGGAGGAGAGACAGGTGCAGTTGGATTTGTTTTAGCGATCTATATATATAACCATCAAGGCATGACAACGAATGAGAACAGAACTTTCATTACATGATGATGAGATAAGGAGAAATCTGGGACACTGGAACAGGAAACCGGCCTTAAAAAAGATTTACAACACCTTTTACAGGGAGATCGCCGGCCATCTCTCCCGCGGCGTGAAGGGACAGGTTGTGGAACTCGGTTCCGGCATCGGGAATGTCAAGGAGGTCATCCCCGAGTGCCTGAGAACCGACATCTTTCCCAACCCTTGGCTTGACCGTGTGGAAAACGCCTATCACCTCTCATTTCCAGACCGCTCCCTGTCAAACATCATTCTCTTTGACGTGTTCCATCACTTGGAGTTCCCCGGAACCGCCTTGGAGGAATGTCGGCGGGCCCTGTGCCAGAATGGGCGGGTCATCCTCTTTGAGCCGTGCGTCAGCCTGCTCGGGCTGGTCGTGTTCGGCCTCTTTCACCATGAGCCGCTCAATCTGACAAAGCCTGTCAGGTGGTTCGCCCCACCGGGATGGGAACCGGACCAGGAACGCTATCACGCGTCCCAGGGAAATGCCTTTCGGATATTCTTCACAGGCAATTGTCAAGACCGTCTCACCGGGTGGAAGATGGTCGCCAGACAACGGAAAGCAGCCATTGCCTACCTCGCGACAGGGGGGTACAGCAAGCCGCAAATATTCCCGGATGCGGCTTTTCCGACACTCGAAAGGCTTGAAAAGATTTGCGATCTTTTCCCGCTGATCTTTGCCACAAGGTCCCTGATAGTCATCGAAAAAGCCTGATTATAACGGACACGGGCCTTCCCAAAAAGCGTTATAATCAGTTATTTATTCCTTTAAAGCAACAAGAAAAACCTCAAACCTTGGTTTTATAAGATGAATTAATCTTCTTAAAAATCTGAAGCCAAATTCTCCTATGTGAAGTCTGTCAGCCCAAACGGATGAAAATCTGTCATAACCAAACCGCCCAATTGAGCCGTTTATTACTTTGAAATCCATTTTTTCAACAAGATTTCCAAGTGTTTGAACATTCCATGAATAAAGATGATGATTAGGTTCATGAGGGTCGTAATGTGCAGTTGAGCTTCGGGCGCATTTGCAAGTTGGGGGAATTGTCCCGGAGGGACTTGTGAAAATAGCCCGGCAATTCATTGCCGGGGTCGGGCACAATTTGTCCAGTCCCGTAGGGACGACTGAGGATCCATTCCAAAATGAGTTTCCAGACTGTTTAGGACTCCCAACTTATAAATACGCCCTTGAGCTTCCAATTTCCTCGCTGCAACAATTGTCTGTCACCACATGGAAATTGATATCAGATTTTGAGGGGAGATGCAAGGGAAAGTCAGCCGCTTTCAAAAAAAATCCTTGCAACTGTTCAGAATCTGTGATATGAGAGTTGCTGAGTTTGTAGCTCCCACCCGAGGTCCCCAACGAATATTTTTCTGATTATAACGGATTTAGCCGAAACCGGATTTTTTTCCCTCGTTCGCCCATTCCCGCATTCCACAACATAGATTGTGGATGAGAAGGGGATTGCCGTCAATCCTTCAAGGCTCAAAAGGGAGCTGGGCGCCAAAACCCGGTTTCTTTTCCCTTGACCTTCACCCCCTCAACCGAAACCGGGTTTTTTTCCCTCGTTCGCCCCATTCCCGCATTCCACAACATGGATTGTGGGTGAGAAGGGGATTGCCTTGTCGTGTGTGTCAATCCCTCCCATGCCCCAAATCCAACACAAACCTGTCGTTCCGGGCAAATGGCGGGAACCGGCAATCCCCG
>JAOZRQ010000735.1 GCA_029940115.1 Desulfobacterales bacterium | reverse complement strand
TGAGGGCAATGATTCAGACGGAGAACAGTTGTTTTTCGTTATTAAAAATGATGAAGTCTCGATCCCTTTTACATGAGGGCAATGATTCAGACAGACCCCTTTGGGAACAAAGGAAAGACAGGCACTTACAACCCTGTTTCCTGTAACCCTCTTTTTCAGGCTTCTTTTTTTCTTGTGCACCCCCTTTTTTTCGGTTGTCCCCTCATAATGAAACGCAGTGCGGCCGGGGCTTTGCGGAATTTCCTGTAACCCCCCCTGTTTTTCCCCTGTTCTGAAAGTTTCGCTTATATGCTTGAAAAACAGCAGGTTAAAATAAAAAATGGGGTTAAAGGATATAAAAATTCTTGTCACAGGTTACTTCCCCAGGTCCGATGATCATGATGTTTTTTTCACACCGATTGCACAAAGTGTATATCCTGACCTTGTCATCCTTCTCAAGCACAACTTCATATATCTGGCTGGTCATTCTGTCAAGCAGTTTTTTGTCCAGAACGCACTCAAAAACGCTGTACTGAACCCTGAAGCCATAGCCCTCAAGGATATTAGCCAGTTTTGACCGGCGTTTGTTGTCCGATATGTCATAAGAAACGATGCAGAACATGGTGAATTATGAATTATGAATTATGAAGTTTGAAGTTTGAATTGTGAATTGTGAATTATGGAAACTGGAAAATTTCACGCATCAAGCATCAAATATGTTGACCATTCACCATTCATAATTCACCATTCACCATTCAAACGGCGTGTACTCTACATCACCCCGGATTGTCGCGGCCATTTTTTCGGCTTGGATCCTGAAGCACTTTCTCAGGGTGGTCTTTTGATTCCTTTCCAGATGAATGAATTCCCGGTTGAGCAGTTTTTCATACTCGGCAAAATAGCGTTTCAGCGCGTCCCGCCTGAAATAAACCCCGCTGTTTTCAAAATTCACATAAAAGTCCTCTTTTTTGAATACCCGGTTGTTGACAAGGTTCAGGGTCAGCCGGTCCCCTGCTGGTGCGCGAAACTCTTCCAGCAGGTCTGACGCGAGGGAAGCCCGACCGTAATCAATTTTGTGATAATAGCCCAAATACGGATCCAGGCCCATGGCACCGAGAAATGAAGCTATCTCATTGAAGAGCATGGTATAAGTCAGGGAAAGCATCGCGTTCACCGGATCCGGAGGGGGGCGCCTCTTTCTTTTCCTGAACTCAAAATCCCCGAGCATCATCTTGCCGAACGAGCCAAAATAAACAGCCGCGGCCCTCCCCTCGAACCCGGTCAGCCGGCCCATACCATCAGCCGTTTCAGCCGATTTGACAAGCTCTTTCAGTTCACCGGTCTCCGGCTTGAAGCCAAATCCCGGATGATTATAGGAAAAGTTCCGGACAAAGTTGAGGGAATTCCTGATCTTTCCAGAAACAATTTTCCTGGACAGATCCATTCTGAAACGATGATCATCATATTTTTGGAACTGGGCCACGCGCAACGTGATATTTTTGGTCTTGGGACAGGTGATCTGGCCCTTGAGCCTCCCGGTTCGGGAGAGAATCGAAAGCTCAATCCCATGCTCCAGCAATTCATGGACAGCCTGGGTGGTGAACTGCACATTCCCGAAAATCAGGACCGAGTCTATTTTGTGGCATTGGACAGCCAGAAGGATCACCTCATCCTTCTGGACAACCAGACGACTTCCCTTTTTACGCAGGACAGAATTCTGCTCTGTCAGATACAAGTTTGCCATAGTGGACTCCGATAAGGGGCGAGGGGCAAGGGGTGAGCGGGCCCAATGTTCAATGGCCATTTCATACAATCAAAGGTTCAGAAGGTTCTGTTTTCTTTTTTAACCGAAAATAGGCCTCAAGGTCAAGCGGTTTTGGATAAAAAAGGACCTTGTTCTTCTTTTTCGGGGGATCAAAAGGCTTCATGATCAGCTCCCCCATTCACCATTCTTAAACTCCCCAGCCCCAGACTGGTCCCCTTGCCCAGATTCACCCAGGACCCCAGAACCAGCAACGGCAGAAACTCCCCAATCTCCCCCTCATAGCTCATCCTGCCGACCACGCCGCCCATTTTCACCTGCCTCTTCTGCCGGCCCGAATACCTTGACCAGTCATACCAGCGGGTCTGTTTCCGCACCACCCGCACAGATTCGGCTCTCCTGATCATCTCCCTGACCGGAAGTTCAAGGCGCTGATCACAGTGAAAATAGAGAAGCCCTGATATCCGGCGGAGAAGATTCCGGATCAGAACATGAAACTGAAGATCATCGCACAAAGCCCGCCTGTACCGGATCCGAGCCGGACTGAGAAATTCAAGAGTGACCCTGTCCATAGGATAACCCCGGGCCAGAACTTCCGCATCCTCAAAAGAGAGCACCTCTTTTGTCTCAACCATATTTCCGTCCACGTTGCGGGAGAATATCTGTTTCACGCTGAACCGCCCTCTCTCCCTGCCAAGGCCCTGCCTCCCCATCTCAGCAAAGGCAGAGACAATATACGGCAGATAGCCGATGGCCCGGTCTCCGATCAGAGTCATGCCAAATCTCAGCTCTGATCCGGCCCTGCAAACTCCCTTTGGACGGAGCGGCGCTTCCAGCACAAAGGGATGCGGGACAAATGGATATTTGCGGAGGATTTCAGCATCTTCCGGAGGAGGCGTTTCAAAAATGTAGGAATAGACGCATTCGTTCCTTATCACGCAAGCCCGGCAATTCTCCTGTCTCACCGGGCACACGCACTGCCTGAGCGCGCATCCGAATGCGCTCCGGAGAGTGCTGCCCGGATAACCCGGCATTCGGATCGGTTCTTCCGCCTCTGCGACAACGGAAATGCGGATACATTGGAATTTGTTCATTTTAAGTTTTAGGTTTTGTTTG
>JAOZRQ010000203.1 GCA_029940115.1 Desulfobacterales bacterium | reverse complement strand
CAGCGTACTTTCGCTCTCAGCGTTCGACTGAGCTCACGCCGAAGTCCGGGGGATTTATCCCTCGGCGATGCTGAAGCCAGCTGCCGTGACAAATGTGGCAGTGCGCTTCAGCGTACTTTCGCTTTCAGCGTCCGACTGAGCTCACGCCGAAGTCCGGGGGATTGATCCCCCGGCGATGCGACCAGGAATCAAATCCCCGGAATGAAAGCCTCGGAATCAATTCCGAGGCTGAAGCGGAAGCCAGCTATCTAACGATGATCTTCCCCAAACTCAACGCCTGCCTCTGAGCAGGGCAATTATGCAAGAGGAAGATGACTGGCTGGATTGGAAGGTGAGTCGGGAAATGCTGGATCGCTGGCTGGGAATGGACAAGGAGGTCACAAATTGAGTTCCATGCAATATTTTCTGGGATATCTGATGACTTTGGAAAGGTGAACAGACAAGGTTCAAAGGATCAAAAAAATGATCGTAACATCCGCTGAATTCGTTAAAAGTGCCGTGACACCGTCCCACTATCCCCCCGGAGAATTGCCGGAGATCGCATTTGCGGGACGCTCCAATGTGGGGAAGTCATCGTTGATCAACACGCTCATTAACCGGAAACGACTCGTGAAGACAAGTTCCACGCCAGGGCGTACCCAGCTGATCAACTTCTTTCTCATAAACAAGGCATTTCTCTTTACGGATCTGCCGGGTTACGGATACGCAAAGGTTCCGAAATCCGTCAGGGAGAAATGGGGCCCCATGGTCGAGACCTATCTTTCCGAAAGAGGCACGTTAAAAGGGATCGTCCTCATCATGGACATCCGACGCCTCCCCGGGCATGAGGAGCTCAACTTTGTTGACTGGCTGGAACATGCCAACATTCCGACGATTCTGGTACTGACAAAGGCGGACAAGCTCTCAAAGACAAAGCAGATCAGACAGCAAAATGTCATGGCAGAATCGCTTTCTATGGACAAAGATGACCTGATTCTCTTTTCCGCGAAATCGAGACAGGGAAAAGATCGGGTATGGCATCCTATCAAGGCTCTCCTGGACATCCCCAGTTTCTAGTTCCGCCTTTAGGCGGTGTAGCACCGCCTAAAGGCGGAACTACAAACTGCTATCTTAAAAGCTCGAAGAAGGAACACCGATATGAGGGACAAAATCTCCATTATTGCCAAAAAGATCGTTGAACGCGGCCAAAACATCATCTTCACCGGTGCGGGCATATCCACCGAAAGCGGTATCCCTGACTATCGCAGCCAGGGCGGGATATGGGATCAATTTCGCCCGGTTTGCTTTGACGAGTTCATGTCATTTAGAGATGCCCGCGTCGAATACTGGCGGCAGAAGACCGAGATGGTTCAGCATCTCAGGCACGCCAAGCCGAATCCTGCTCATATGGCCCTCTTTGGGCTTTATGAGATGGGGCTGGTGGAGGCGGTCATCACCCAGAACATTGACGGACTGCACCAGGCATCGGGACTCCCGGAGGACAGGGTCATCGAACTCCACGGCAACACCCGTCGGATCCGTTGCATGACCTGCGGGAAACTCTCCGCCGAAGACGAGGCCCAAGAGCGCATCGCGTCCGGAGACTTGGCCCCGGAATGCGAATGCGGCGGTTATCTGAAACCGGATACCATCTCATTCGGTCAGGCCATGCCTGCGGATAAGGTGGAGCGATCCGTTCAACTCTCCCAGAGTTGCGATTTTTTCATGGTGGTGGGCTCAACCCTTCTGGTTCAGCCGGCTGCGTCCATGCCCTTTCATGCCAAAGAGGACGGCGCTTTTCTGGCCATTGTCAATTTGTCAGACACGCCATGTGATTCTGTGTGCGATGTGCTGATCCAGGAAAAAGCGGGAGAGGTGCTGACCGAACTCGTGGAACAAGTCAGGGGGAAGCTTTGACGAACAGAAAACTGAAACAGAAGGTCTTGGAACTCCTCACCCGGCACGATATCGAAAAGGGGCTTGAGGCGATCTGCCAATTCCCGCCGAGACAGGTGGTCAACCCTCTTTTCTCCTTGTTTTGCAACAGAGAGGAAATCGTCAGATGGCGGGCGGTGACGGCGATGGGGGCGGTGGTCTCACCCCTTGCCGAAGAGGATATCGAATCGGCCCGGGTGATCATGCGCCGGCTGATATGGAACCTGAATGACGAATCCGGGGGCATCGGCTGGGGCTCCCCCGAAGCCATGGGCGAGATCATGGCCCGGAGCGGAAGACTGGCCAAGGAATACCACCGCATTCTCATCTCCTACATCAGAGAAGATGGAAATTTCATCGAACACGAGATGCTTCAGAGAGGGGTGCTCTGGGGCTTGGGAAGACTGGCTCACGCGCGGCCCGAGTTCATCAGGGAGGCCGCGCCTTTTCTCATCCCCTACATGGAATCGGCAGACGCCATGCTCCGGGGACTTGCCGCATGGACCGCGGCGGCTCTGAATGCGGAAATCACAAGACCATTGCTGGAACGACTCGCCAATGACCATTCAGAAATGACGATATTTCTGGAAGGGTGCCTGATTGAATGCACAGTTATGCAAGCTGTAAGGTGTAAGCTTTCAACATAATGTTTGTCCGGAATCCCCAGTTTGCAGTTCCGCCTTCAGGCGGTCTCACACCGCCTGAGGGCGGAACTGCAAACTGCGCCCGGGACAATCTTTTTGTTGAACTCTATACAAGCTTCGAGCTTCGAGCTTCCTCCAGCTTGCGGAGCAGAAGCCTCACCACCTCTTGGGCATTCCCCTCCAATATCTCCCCTTGACGCTTGAACTTGGGCGCAAAGGTGCGGATGACATGGGTCAGGGAGCCTTCCAGTCCCACCTCCCCTGTCTTGACACCGATATCCGCGGCATTCCAGATCCGGATCGGGGCCTTGTCCCGGCATGCATCGAGCAGGCTCCCGATCATCGGATGACGGGGCCTGTTCAGTTCCCCGATGACCGTCAGCAACGCGGGGAGCGCACATCGGACCCGCTCGTAACCCTCTTCGAGCCGGCGTTTGACAATGAGATGCGTGGCCTTGATCTTTTCGATGTCAAAGACATATGTCACTTGGGGCAACCCAAGATAATCGGCCACCTGAGGGCCTATCTGGGCGGTATCGCCGTCAATGGCCTGCCTGCCGCAGAGGATCAGGTCATATCCTCCCAATTTTTCGATGGCCTTTCCCAAGGTAAAGGAAGTGGCCCAAGTATCTGCGCCGGCAAATGCCTTATCTGAGAGAAGCACACCCTTGTCCACCCCCATGCCCATGGCCTCGGACACCGCGTCAATGGACTGGGGCGGGCCCATGGAGATTGCCGTGACCTTTCCGCCCTGTTCCGCCTTTATGCGGAGAGCCGCCTCGATGGCATGCCGGTCATCCGGGTTGATGATGCTCTCCAGCCCCTCCCTGATGAGACTGCCAGTCTTCGGGTCTGTCTTCACCTCTGTCGTGTCGGGGACTTGTTTGACCAAAACAATTGTATTCATAGGGTCTTGTTTCCTGTCGCCATTCATGGATACTCGGTAGATTGAAGGTAATCCTGAATCGTTCCCGGCGGATTGACCAATCCCCGACAAAAGACGTCGGGGACAGGTCCAAGCCGAAGATCATGGCCGCCTCACGCATGACCGGCCATGTCTGAGAGAAAGGTCGGATCAATTCCC
Source organism: Desulfobacterales bacterium (assembly GCA_029940115.1). Lineage (GTDB taxonomy): Bacteria > Desulfobacterota > Desulfobacteria > Desulfobacterales > 4be13 > JAOZRQ01. Next base: position 7,216 of record JAOZRQ010000203.1, on the reverse strand, counting down.
ATGTTTCTCAGGGCATTTTCCCATCGGCCCTCAGCGGGGGTCTGAAAGAGGATATCCTCAGATGCGGGGGAGGTGAGCCAAGCGTTCCCTCTGATCTCTGATTCCAGTTGCTGGGGCCCCCAGCCCGCACACCCGAGCGCTATGAGAAACGACTGGGGGCCTCTGTCCATGGCGGCGGCCTCCAAGATGTCTCTGGTGCTGCTCATGGCAAGAAAGGGGGTGATCGTCAGGCAACTCATCCAGCCGAAAGGGGGGCCGTGAAGCACAAATATCTCATCCATGTGAACCGGTCCTCCCAAGTGGATCGGAATGGATTCAGCGTGTGGGGCATACCCAATTTCAAGCTCCTCAAAAATGTCCTTTGCGGAGAGAAGGGCATGGACATGATTTACGACAATGCCCACCGCGCCTTGGGGAGAATGCTCGCAAATGCAGGTGACGGTATGGGCAAAATTCGGATCCGCCAGACCCGGCATTGCCATGAGAAACTGTCCTTTGAAAGAGGTTTGTTCCATAATATTTCTCCGAATCAGTGATCAGGTCAGGAGCGGGCATGGTCGGCTCGACCATCTATAAGGTGTTTGAAAACTCCCTTGCCTGTGCCCGAAATTGGGGCAGAGGGGTGGCAGGTGTTTTCAAACACCTTCTAGTACACCACTTCGCAAGTTCGTCACCCCCCTCCGCTCCCGCCGGACTTCGGCGTGAGCTCAGTCGAACGATTGACAAATCCGGCGGCAATCCGAGCCGGTCAAGGGGGGTGCGAACTTAAAAAGTGGTGTACTAGGGCAATGGTATTTCTGAACCTAGTACAGCAATTCATAAGTTCGTCACCCCCTTTGGCTCCGCCGGATTGCCAAATCCGGCGGCTCGGATCTGCCAATCCGAGCCGGGCGAGGGGGTACGAACTTACAAAGTGGTGTACTAGCTAAAAGTTCACGTGAATGTTCACGTTCAAGTTCACGTTCACGTTCACGTTCAAGTTTACGTTCAGGAATTCGATACCATAACAGACTTGAAGAATACCGACCCCATAACTGGGCTGATGAAAATGTCGCAAAACAGGGTTGCCGACTGTGATCCCATTTTTGTTCCCCCTGATTTTTTTTGCCTTGAAATCAGCCAGTCGGAAAAATGGGGGATCAACTCTTGGGAACATCGGCAACATTTTCATCACCCCAGCCAGAACCCAGAGCCTATAACCCAGAGCCCGAACCCATTTACGAGATCACCAAGTTCCCCAGTCCCTTGTCTCTCAGAAACTGGGGATAGAGCGCGTATGCCGGCTTCAGTACCGGCAACAGCTTGATGGTTTTGGGCACATTCCCCTTGGCCACAACCTGCCGGCGGGTCAGCGCGCTCACCAGATTCGCCTTGCCATGCCAGAATTTATGAGCGAAATCCGCGTTCATGTTCATGGTGACTTCGGGCTTCCCCTCAAACTCCCCTTTGTGGACGAGCAGTTCATCCCCTCTGGCGTCAATGGTGATGACTGCGTCCGGATCCTTGTAAACAAACTGGATGCAGAGATTGGTCCTGCTCAGGGCCGGGCCGATCTCCGGGTCATTCTTCAGCAGATCGTAAAACTCGGTGAGCACATCGTAGAGCATTTCGGCATCTTTGAAGACATTTTTCATCTCCTTGGCCGCGAGCTTCGCGGCCGCGGGACGCATATCCGCCTCGGTGACAGGCAACGGTTCCGGGGTGGTCTCATAGAGTCTTTTGACGATTTCAACCACCTTGGCCCGCTCCGGCTCCCTCGGGTTGTACAGCATGGACCCATCTTCCATCGCGGTGTCCGCCACCTGTTCCAGCTTTGCCAGACCGTCATCAATCCCCGCGTCCTTCAGGTTGAGCGGCATCTGTGTCAGATACGCGAGCTGGCGGTTCAAGGTCCGGATCTTCTCCACGCCAGCCCAGGCCGCCTGCTTTCTGACCCACTGATCAATGAAGCCGAGACTTCCAATGGCCTTTGCAGCGGTTCCCCTGGCCTTGTGAGTTTTGGTGCCAAACCAGCTCCGAATGGCCTCTGCGGAGGGGATTTTCTCTGTAGAGGGAAGCAGACAGCCGGATTTCAGAACGCTCTGGCTCTCCTGGATCATCTGGGGGAAGGTCACGCCCAGAGCCATGGCGATATCGGCAAATCGCTCGGTTTCGTGTTCCAGATTGTAGGCCATGGCTTCGGGCAGAACCAGCGCGTTGGCCAGTCCGTGGGGAATGTGATATACGCCGCCGAGGGCGTGGGAGATGCCGTGGGCCATGCCGACCATGGAATGGGAAAACGCGACGCCTGCGAGGAAACTCCCCACAAGCATGGACCCCCTGGCCTGCAAATCCTCCGGATGCGCGCAGGCTTGCAGGATGCTGTCGCTGATGAGCCGGATGGCATGAAGGGCCAGCGCGTCGGAGGCCGGGGACCATTCCTTGTCCACATAGGCCTCAATCGCGTGGGTCAGCGCGTCCATTCCGGTCGCGGCGGTCAGCTTGCCGGGCATGGATGCCGTGACCTCCGGATCCAAGATCGCCATCTTGGGCAGAAACTGATCCTCCGCAAAGGGGAGTTTCACGTCATGATCCGGGTCCGCAATCACCGCGACCTTGGTGACTTCCGAGCCAGTGCCCGCGGTGGTGGGGATGAAGATGGTGGGGAGCAGTTCCTCATTTTTGTCGAGCAGATACGCACCCTGATGGTCTTCCAAATTTCCCCCCTTGACCAGCAGGATGTTGGCGACCTTGGCGGTGTCAATGACACTCCCGCCGCCGATGGCAATGATCATGTCGCAGTTTTCCGCCTTGGCAAGTGTCGCGCAGTCCTCCACCGTTTTGAGGGTGGAGTTGGGGGGAACCTTGTCATACATGCAGACGATGTTGATGTTGGTGTTCTCGAAGCCCTTTTTCACCTTGTCCACGGGACCCACCTTGGCCAATACCTCATCTGTGACCAGAATGGCCCTGCGTTCACCAAAATGTTTGACAGAATTGCCGATGTTGTTCAAAATCCCGATTCCGTAAAGAACCTTTGTGGGAAGCGTAAATTCGAAATACTCAGGTAGCATATGATTTTCCTTTCCCTTTTTTCAGCCTAAATTGAGCGATTCTTTGATAAGATTTTGATTCTCATTCACTAATATCAAAGACTCACCAATTTTTTCACAGTCACCCATTGGGTGATAGCATGAAAATTGATAAAATCAAGCATGTCAACTGAGCAGCAGATTTTATTGAAAAGAATCGCTCAATGTAGGTTCAGGCATAATATAAAAGGATGCCTGTCATTCGTTTGAAAGTAACGATATGATGGCAGATGATGAAAGTTGTCCAGACCCAGTTCAAAGAATGGATTATATATGAAGTTTCAATGGAGTGCAAGACAAAACTTTTCTGTTTTTCCATTTTTCAATCCTGTTCCCGCCGAGCCAAGATCGCGGGATTGGCAAATCCATCGCAGGGAAGGTTTGTCGCGCTGCCTGTTGCCATCTTTGCCGCATGCAGGGGCTCTCTGGCAAAAAGTCATGCTTCAACACTGGGTCTTGACAACACATTTTGTTTATGTTAAACCTTGAAGCTATCCGAAAAATCATTAACACCCTGAAATGATGGCAGATTCAAAAACAGCGCATTTTTCCCGCGACACATTGACACCATTGCTCAAACCTGTTGCTGGCAAATTATTTTTCGGATAGGTTCTTATTTGAATTTGGCAAGTTCCCTTTGCCTGACAATATTGCATTTTGAGCTCTTCAGATTGGTTTAAACTGATGGGTATGCCATGAAAACTTCAGACCAGTTCATTCAGACCCCCGCCCCTGGAACCCGCCATCTCCTGTTCCGGGGCGACACTTGCACCTTCACCCTCTCCCTGCCTCCCGGTGAAATAGGGAGTGCATGGCTTCGCACCAACATCGGCCATGCCCGGATCGCCCAGGAGCAGACCATCCGGCACGTCCTCCATGACGAACCGCCCTTGGCCCAAGATTGGTTCGACATCCCGATGATATTGGAAACTCGAAATCCGAAACCCGAAACTCGAAACTCGCCCCATTTGGAAACTCGAAATCCGAAACTCGAAACCCGAAACTCGCCCCTGCCCCTCTCGCCCCTCGCCCCTCACCCCTCGCCCCTCTTCCATGTGACGATCCCGCTTTGTGAGGTGGGGCATTTTGAGGCGAAGTGTTATTTTCTGAGGGAGGGCGAGACGGATCCGGTCTGGCCAGTGGGGCCGAACACCGTTGTCAATGTGGAGCCGGCCTGTTCCTGCTGTGCAAACATTGTTTACAACGCGTTTGTGCGGCAGTTCGGGCCGAACAAGGGGGGGCAGGGAGGGCCGACGCCTGCGGAGGCGGCGTCTGTTCTGTCGCTTGATCAGGCCGGTTACACAGTGATCCCCAAGTCCGGGACCTTCCGTGATCTCATAAAGGAACTCGACTTCATCATCGGAGAACTCGGGTGCCGGGGGATCCAGTTGCTTCCGGTCCATCCCACACCCACCACCTACGCGCGCATGGGACGGTTCGGGAGCCCCTACGCGGCGCTCAGTTTCACCGCGGTGGACCCGGCCCTGGCCGAATTCGATCCCCGGTCCACCCCTCTGGAGCAGTTCATCGAGCTGGTGGACGCGGTTCATGCCCGCCATGCGAAGCTCATCCTCGACATCGCGACCAACCACACCGGCTGGGCCGCCCGGCTTCATGAGACGCATCCGGAATGGCTTGTCCGGAGAGAGGACGGCCACATCGAGGTGCCGGGCGCGTGGGGGGTGCTGTGGGAGGATCTCACGAAGCTTGACTACACGCATAAGGGACTCTGGCAGTACATGGCGGATGTCTTTCTCACTTGGTGCAGACGGGGCGTTGACGGATTCCGTTGCGACGCGGGCTACATGATCCCGACGCTGGCCTGGAAATATATCCTGGCCGTGGTCCGGGAGCAATATCCGGATACGATCTTTCTCCTCGAAGGGCTCGGCGGAAAGGTCTCCGTGACCCGTGACATTCTGAACCTCGCGGGATTTGACTGGGCCTACTCGGAGCTGTTCCAAAATTATGACCGGGGTCAGATCGAATCGTATCTCCCCGGAGCCATGGAGATCAGTCAAAGCGACGGCATTACGATTCATTTTGCGGAGACCCATGACAACAACCGTCTCGCGGCGCGTTCCGAAACCCACGCCCGGATGCGGACCGCCCTGTGCGCACTCTGCTCCCAGAACGGCGGGTTCGCATTTGTCAACGGGGTCGAATGGCTCGCGACGGAGAAGATCAACGTCCATGAATCCCCTTCCCTGAACTGGGGCGCGAAGACCAACCAAGTCGCACATATTCGGCGTCTCAACACCCTGCTCAAGGTCCACCCGGCATTTCACGACAGAACCGAGATGACGCTTGTCCAACAGGGGGACGGGAACCATATCGCGCTCCTGCGCCATCACATTCCCACCGGAAAGCGACTCCTCATCCTCGTCAACTTGGACGACCAAAGGCATGCGGTTTCTCAAACAGACAACAGAGCACTGACAACAAGCCACAAGTCACTGGCAACAGACAACAAGCCACTTCCATTTTTCGATCTTATTTCTGAGAAGGAGATCCTCCCAGAATCGGTTTCAGATTCTCTGCTCCGCATTCCTCTTGAGCCGGGCCAAGTGTTCTGTCTCACGACTGATCCCGAGGATATGAACGTGGTGCGACACGCGGAGATGGGCATCGTTCACGGGATGACCATCTTGGACCGCGTAGGAAAACAGCGGCTTCGGGCCAAAGCCATGGATGTGTTCTGCTTTTATCACGGGATCCGGGATTTGGAGGCGTTCGATCCGGATCAGGCCGCGTCGGATCTTGCGGAGAATCCGATGGCATACTGTCGCAGTCTCAACCCCTTCAGTGAGGAGACCCGCGTCGTCACATGGCAATGGCCCCGTGATCTCAGACGGGAGGTCATGATCCCTCCGGGCCATTTCCTTCTCATCCGGGCAGATGCGGCTTTTCATGCCCGGATAGCGCATGGAGACCGGACATTGGCGCATGAGGAGTCCCTTTTCTGCCATGAGGGGTATTTCTTCACCCTCTTCCCCCCCCTTCCCACGCCTGAAAAACAGACCTCCCATACCCTGAAACTAACGGTTTATGGGACGAGGGGTGAGGGGCAAGGGGCGAGGGGTGAGGGGCGGGAGATCGGGGGACATCTCCCGAGTTGTGAACATGCGGAGTCGCGGATACTGTTTCTGTCGAGGGCTGAGGATGCCGAGATCAAGCAGGTATTCCATCGCGCCGATCTGTTGAGGCGTCATCCGCTCTTTTTGGGGACCAATGGCCGGGGCGGAATGCTCCGGGCCGATGTCTCTTGGGGAAGGCTGAACAGCCGCTACGACGCCCTCCTCGCCGCGAATCTGAACCCGGATTTCCCCGAGGACCGATGGATCATGTTCACCCGGTGCCGGGCATGGCTGGTGTTCCAAGGCTATTCCTCGGAGATCGGTTTGGACTGCCTTGATTCCTTCCGCATGGACGGTCATTCCCGCGGCATATGGGAATACGCTGTCCCCACCGGACAGGGGGAATACGTCTCCCTCTCTGTGGAAACGGAGATGATACCCGGGGAGAACGCCATGCGAATCGCCTTCGGCCGGAGAGGGGCGAGAGGCGAGAGGCAAGAGGGAAAGGGTGAGGGACCTCCAGTTTTGTCGGACTCAGGCGAACCCCTTGTGGCTGGCCGGCGAGGGGCGAGGGGCGAGAGGCGGGAGGGCAGGGGCGAAGACCTGTTTTTGTCGGACGCAGGTGAAGCCCTTGCGGCTGGCCCCTTGCGGCTGACCCCTCGCTGCTCGCCACTGGCCGATCATAAGCCGGTCCGCCTGATCCTCCGGCCTGACATTGAGGATCGGAACTTTCACGAGACGACCAAGGCGTATCTCGGGCCGGAGCATCACTGGCCCCGGTCGGTGGAGACCCATCCTGACGGGTTCACCTTCGCACCAGCGCAACATCGTCAGCTCCAGATTCGTCTCTCTTCGGGTACGTTCACTGATGAACCGGAATGGCTCTACATGGTCCATCGCCCGGTGGAGGCGGATCGTGGATTGGATCCGGATTCGGATCTGTTCAGCCCGGGGTATTTCTCGGCATTCCTGAAAGGGGGCGAGTCTGTGGAACTGACGGCACAGATTGGAAGCTCGAAGCTCGAAGCTCGAAGCTCGAAGCTCGAAGTTCAAAGCTCGAAGCTCGAA
>JAOZRQ010000734.1 GCA_029940115.1 Desulfobacterales bacterium | reverse complement strand
CTTCACGTTTCACGCCTTCACGTTTCACGCCTTCACGTTTCACGCCTTCACGTTTCACGCCTTCACGTTTCACGCATCACGTTTCACGCCTTCACGTTTCACTCTTTAGTTCTTGGCAAAAGTATGTTCAGGACAAGTGCCGTAAGGCCGCCGGTGGTTACCGGTGAGCCGAAAATCTGCTGGACGGCGTCAGGTGCCTTGCTGAGAAACTCCGGGACATAAGCCACACCGAATCCCAAGCCGAAGGCAGCAGCCATGATAAGCATGTCGCGTCTGTCTATCTCACTCGATGCGATGATCCTTATGCCTGCCGCGCCGACGGTTCCGAACATGACAATGGTGGCCCCCCCGAGTACGGGGTTCGGCAATGATCGGAAGAACGCTCCGATAGCCGGAAACAATCCGAGAACAACCAGGAATCCCGCGAGATACATTCCCACATAACGGCTGGCAATCCCGGTCAGTTGGATCACGCCGTTGTTCTGGCTGAACGTGGTGTTGGGGAACGTGTTGAACATGGCCGCGATAGCGGAATTCACACCGTCTCCCAAGACCCCGCCCTTGATCCGCCTGATGTACAGGCTCCCTTCGATAGGTTCGCCGGATATCATTGATGTGGCAGTCATGTCTCCCACCGATTCGATGGTTGTGATGAGATAGATGAATGCCACAGGGACAAATGCGGCCCATTCAAAGCCAAAACCGTATTTGAACGGAATCGGGAAGTTGATAATGGGCAGGTCGCTCATTGCGGCAAAATTGACCTTGCCCATGAACGCGGCAGCAATATACCCCACGATCAATCCTATTACGATGGAACCCATTCTCAGGAAGTGATTTTTACTGCTTGACAGAATAATGACGATAACAAGGACAAGAAATGCAAGGAGCAGGTTCTCCGCACTTCCGAACTGCTCCGGTTTGTTGTCAAGAAGCCACTTGCCGCCCGCCATATCCATGAGTCCCACCTTGACCAGACTGAGGCCGATGAGCGTCACAACCGTTCCGGTGACAACAGGTGTGATGATCTTCTTCAGACGGTGGATGAAACGGCTGAGAATCATCTCAATAAACGCTCCCACGAAACATATGCAACAGATGGTTGACAAAATCTCTTTGGTTCCGCCCCCTTGGTTTTTTACCATAAATCCTGCCGTCAATATCGCGCCAAGGAAAGCGAAACTGGTTCCTTGAATGCTCAACAGGCCGGACCCGACCGGCCCGATCCGCCTCACTTGGATGAATGTGGCAACACCTGAGACAATGAGGGCCATGCTGATCAGGTATGGGATTTCGCTGCCCAAGCCCAGGACCCCTCCGATAATCAGAGTCGGCGTGATAATGGCGACAATGATCGCCAGAAGGTGCTGTAGCGCTGCGAACAATCCCTCTTGTATAGGGGGATTGTCTTCCAGCTTATAGACGAGATCGAAAACATCCTTCTCTTTAATGTCCACACTTTCGGTCAAACTAGCCTCCTTTCGTTATAAGTATATAAGTAAGTAGTGCCTGACCAAAAAAGTTTTGACGGGTAGATTTTTCTGGAAGCCCATTTTTGATGCGGCTTTTCCGGATCCGGAACCCGTCATAATTAATTAATTTGGTCGGGCAGTAGGACAGCAACTTGGAAGTCCGTCCCCCCTCTCGCTCTCAATAATTTCAAGGGGTTAGCCCCGAAACAGGGGGGGCAAATTTACAAGTTGCTGTAGTAGTGCCTGAACGAAAACCCCAAATTTTGCCGGGTGAAGTTTCGTTTTCCTTGTTTTAGTATGAGTTGAAAAGGTCATATCTCTGACAATTGAAAATTTTGTGACTGCTTTTTGTCATTTCCTCATGTTTTCCGAGACACCTCTCCCCTATGCGGAAAAACATCTTCCTTCCCGTCCTTGTGATGTGATCGTGCGGCTGCAAAATCAGGCTGGGCTTTGGACCGCCTGTTTGTAATGGAAAAGGGCGTTATCGTGATCCTTCTCCATTTCCATAATAGACGCAAGATTGTTGTGCGCATGGTTGATCATCCGAAAATCGCCTCCACCTGCCTTATGAACCTGTTTTTTGAAATAATCAATGATGTCGGTGTCAAGAAAGATTGTGACACCCACCTTGTCAGGATCACGCGGAATGATCGGGCCGCGTCTCCCTTTGCTGAAATCATATTCATCTCTCATAAGTCACCTTTCAAAGATTCTGAACCGCAGATTCACGCAGATTTGCCGGATTTCGCTGACTTGACTGGGCAAACTCAAAAACCTCTGTCACAACAGATTTCACAGGGACGGCCTCCCCGTGAACCATGCGTCGGATCTTTTCCATTGTCGAAATGTCAAAGACAGACTCACCGCAACGAACACAGATCTCTGCGGGAATGTCATGGACAATCACAGGTTTGTCATCAAGCAGAAATATCTGAGTGATAAAATCCTGACGTGCTTGTTTTGAACCACAGACATGACACTGAAACATTTTTATTGCCTCCGCTTTGAAAAGTTGTCAGACCATTCTGACTCATCAGGCTCATAAATGGTGATGATTCTGACTTTGTCAGAACGCATTCGGGACACCTGAATGTGCAACGGTCTCATTTCATTTGTAAACCCTGACAGCAGACAACTCGGAGAATATTTGTCATTATCCGCTGTCATATTCCCTCCCGGCCCGGGACCGGACGGATCTCGGGGCGAGCGGTCAATATGACAACGGATATTCCGGCACTGAACAGCCATCCGTTTAATCCTCATTATCCGCTGTCATATTCCCTCCCGGCCCGGGACCGGACGGATTCCGGGGCGAGCGGTCATCCTCCGAGCCGTTGACATATCTCACAAGCACAACCAGATATGACATCGGATTTCAGGATTGAACGGATAT
>JAOZRQ010000202.1 GCA_029940115.1 Desulfobacterales bacterium | reverse complement strand
TGTGGGAGTTGTCCTCCCAAGAAAAATCCCGGAAAACTTTTGGCCGGGTACTTAATCTGAGCTTGGCACTTCACAAGTTCGTCACCCATCTTCCGCCGGAACCTGTACCTGACCCCGGTTAAAGACGTCGGGGCAAACTTTTCCCCGATGCTTGTCCCCGACATTTTTTATTGGGGAAAAGATGTTGGGGACAAGTAAGTACTATGAACCAGAGCCCAGAAACCAGAAAATAAGGAGAACCAGCATGAGCAACGGCTTGCCAGAAAGCCAAGAGAGAGACTGCATCAACACCATTCGCACCCTTTCCATGGACGCGATTCAGAAGGCCAACTCGGGCCATCCGGGCGCGCCCATGGGACTTGCATCGGCCGCATACGTTCTGTGGACCCATTTTCTGAAGCACAATCCCAATAACCCCGAGTGGTTCGACAGGGACCGGTTCGTGCTTTCAGGGGGACATGCGTCCATGCTACTTTACAGCATGCTTCATCTCACCGGCTATGATCTGACGCTTGATGACATGAAGGACTTTCGCCAGTGGGGGAGCAAGACCCCCGGTCACCCAGAATATGGACATCCCGGCGTGGAGATCACCACAGGCCCCTTGGGACAGGGCTTTGCCAGCGCGGTGGGCATGGCCATGGCCGAGCGGCATCTTGCGGCACGCTTCAATCGCCCGGGATATGAGATCGTGGATCATCACACCTACATGATGTGCGGTGACGGCGACCTGATGGAAGGCGTGACAGCCGAAGCCGCATCCCTTGCCGGCCATCTGGGACTTGGGAGGCTGATCTGCATCTATGATGACAACGGCATAACCATCGAAGGTCGGACCGACATCACCTTCACAGAGGACACCGGCCTCCGGTTCAAGGCATACAACTGGCATGTGGCGGTGGTGGAGGACGGAAATGACACCGACGCGATGGCCAAGGCGATTGAATCGGCCAAGGCAGACACGGCGCGACCGAGCCTCATCATGCTGAACACACATATCGCTTATGGCAGCCCGAACAAGCAGGACACAGCCGATGCCCACGGCGCGCCCTTGGGTGAGGAGGAGGTTCGTCTGGCCAAGCGAAACTTGGGGTCTCCTGAGGCAGAGTGCTTTCTTGTGCCGGAAGAAGGGTTTGACGCCTGCAAGGAGTGTGTCCAAGCCGGAAAATCTGGAGAATCCCTCTGGCAGGAAATGTTTGATGCATATCGTGGGCAACACCCCGAACTGGCGGAGCAGTTCATGAATGCCGTGAACAGGGAGTTGAAGGAGGGATGGGATGCGGACCTGCCGAACTTTTCGGAAACCGATCCCCCCATTGCCACACGGGCCGCGTCAGGGAAGGTGCTCAACGCCTTGGCCGGCAACATCCCGGAACTGATGGGCGGGTCTGCGGATCTGGCCCCGTCAAACAAGACCATTATCGAGTCCTCCCATGACTTTCAGAAGAATGCATCCACCGGAAGAAACATCCGTTTCGGCGTGAGGGAACACGCGATGGCCGCGATCATTTCCGGCATGGCCCTTCACAAGGGGATTCGGCCCTACGGGGGAACCTTTCTCGTGTTTGCGGATTACATGCGGCCCGCCATCCGCCTCGCGGCCTTGATGAGACTGCCGGTCATCTACGTGTTCACCCATGACAGCATCGCAGTGGGCGAGGACGGTCCCACGCATCAGCCAGTGGAACATCTCGCCAGCCTGAGACTCTTCCCGGGGCTGACCGTGATCCGGCCTTCGGATGCCACTGAGACGGTGGAAGCGTGGAAGATGGCGATCCAATCAGCCGAACCGGTGGCCCTGATCCTGAGCCGTCAGAAGCTCCCCGTCATGGACAGGAGGCGATACCATCCGGCAGACGGGCTGGGAAAGGGCGCATATGTCCTTTCCGATTCCGCGGGAAAGCCGGATGTCATCCTCATCGCCACCGGCTCGGAGATGCATGTCGCGCTCCAGGCCAAGGAGGCCCTTGCTAAGAAGGGGGTCTCCGCAAGGGTCGTGAGCATGCCGAGCTGGGAGCTGTTCGAGAATACTCCCCAAGAATACAAGGAGAGCGTACTCCCGCCGGATGTCACGGCTCGCGTGGCCATAGAGGCGGGCATCCCCATGGGATGGGAGCGTTATGTGGGCACTCACGGGGTGATCATCGGCATGACGAGATTCGGCGCGTCCGCACCTGGGGGCGTTCTGATGGAGAAATTCGGATTCACCGCTGAACATGTCGTCGAAAAGGTGATGGAGTTGCTGTAAGCGGCGAGGCATGTGGCCGCTGGCCGCTGACCGCTGACCGTTAGAACCAAGCACCTTACACCTTACAGCTTACCATGATGAAACCGGAACAAGTCTATCAAAACCTGAAGGAACTTGCTGAAAAGCTTGATGTCATGGTATCCGAACAGAACTTTCGGAATGCGGGCATAAAGGTGAAAAGCGGGTTGTGCAGGGTCAGGGGCCAAAAGCGGTTTATCATAGACAAGCATCTCTCCCTTTACAGAAAAAACAAGTTGCTGGCCGCCTGTCTCAGCAGGATGCCCCATGAGGAGATATATATTGTGCCGGCGGTGCGGGAACTGCTGACATCAGGAAAATTGCCTGCCGAAATTCAGAATCCGGAAGCTGAAGACTGACCGATAGAGAAACTAGTACACCACTTTGTAAGTTCGTACCCCCCTCGCTCGGCTCGGATTGGCAGATCCGAGCCGCCGGATTTGGCAATCGTTCGACGGCTCGACTGAGCTCGCCGAAGTCTGAGCTCGCCGAAGTCTGAGCTCGCCGAAGTCTGAGCTCACGCCGAAGTCCGGCGGAAGCCGAAGGGGGTGACGAACTTATGAATTGCTGTACTAGAAGGTGTTTGAAAACTCCCCGCAATGGCGCGGGTTTTCGGGAGATGGCCATCTCCGGTTTGTCCAATCATTTCAGGGGGATGGCCCGCTCATGAAGGTGTTTTCAAACACCTTCTAGTTTCTTTGGATCAGGTTTCGGTGACATCAGAAATTGGATTCGGCAGTTCACCATCCTGCTCCCGGCGGATTGACAAATCCACCGGAGGTTCGGGAAACGCAACATATCTGACTAGGCTTGGGGAATTGATCAGAACAGCAGGGCCGTGTCTCAAATGGATTTGAAACTTGAAACTTGTTGACTGTCATAGGTTTCAGGTTTGATTGTTGCCATCACGTTGATGCCTTCCATTTTTTTGCCTTGGTGCAGGAACTTATGTTCAGTTTTTTGGCAGACAACTTTTGTCCGTTGTGAACTACAGGGATGGTTTATTAAGAAGGGCCTCAAATCCCGTCGTCCCAAAATCAATCCCCGGCTCCGAATCCAACGCAAGCCTTCAGGGCTCAAGCATCGAAAGAGTTCAAGCAAAGGGAGTGCCAAGATGGCCAACTGCTGAGACTCGCCCCCAAAAGCACAATCTTGGCACCTCCATCGCTTGCACTCTCAATTTCCTTGATCCTTTGGAACTGCAAGGATGGTTTACAAGAAGAGGCTTCGAATCCCGTCGTCCCAAAATTGATCCTTGGCTTCAACGCAAGCTTTTGGGGTGCCGGCTCAAGCGTGAAAGAGTTCAACAATTCCGCCTTTGTCCCGTCTGGAATCCCCAGCTTGGATTTTCATCCATGCATGTGTCGTCGCCGGGCGACGTCATGGACACTCCTAATGCAACTCGGGCCCGCCAATGCAGGCACTGGCATGATTCGCATGTCAATGCCCCCCGAAGGCGGACACTCCCATTTGCAGCTCGTGGGCTGACTGAAAAAATGCCGCTCAACCTGTCGATGGAAATGCTTATACCATGAGGGACATCGAATGTCAACAACTTTGTTTGACATTCCAAGTTTTTCTTGATAATAGGGGAAACGCGTCAAAATGCAAGAAGGGCTGCCCAGTCATCGAGGTTGAAAGGCAATGAGTCTCAAACCATGAAGGTTGAAAGACAATGAGACCGCCATTCTTGCACTCCCTTGCTTGAGCTCTCATGGGCGCCCAACGGGGCGATGAAGAACGAGCCAATACCCCGAAGGGGTTACATATGCCAGCCCAGGGCTGCCCGGCAATCCCTTGAGACTTCATTTGCCCGGAACGAGGGCAACCCTGGGGAAAGCACAGATCACAAAAAAAAACCTTGAAGCAAAATAGGGGGGACAAAAGTTGTTTGCCAAAAAGCCTCGAAAAAAACCCGGCTTCGCGTTAAAAACTATGAGCGATAAAGTTGCAACAGGCTAGAGCTGTCAGAGAAGCCGGGTTTGTTCGCCTGAAACCCACGGCAACAAGCAAACGACGGCAGAAACCAATCACTGGAACATTGTAAAGGATAATTGATTTACATAGGAGTTATCCAGAACTGGATAACACACCCATACGGGTATTATCCAGAACTGGATAACATGCCATACGGAGTGTTCATACAGGCCACTTTGAAAAAAAGCGAGGAAGCATGAGGGAAATGTGAGAAAAGCCTTGACACCACATTTTGTTCATGTTAATATGAAAAAATGGTTTGAAAGGAGGCAGTTCAAGAACTGCTTGGACCTGTCAATCTGTAAGCCCTCCAAAAACAGCCATGTTTACAGTTGGCTTTTCGACAAAAATGTGGAGATACCTACGCTCAATCCGCCAAGCTTTTAAAATAAATAACTGGAGGAAGTTTATGAAGAAAATATTCTTTTATGTGCTTGCATTATTGTTTTCTTCAACTATGTTATCGGCTGAAACAGCAATCCGCATCACAAACGGTGAATGGGAACCGTATATGAGCGAATACTCTCCCCACTACGGATTCTCTTCCCATGTTGTTTCCGAAGCATTCAAGTCAGAAGGAGTAAAAGTCATATGGCGGTTTTATCCTTGGAGACGTTCGCTTATAGTGGCAAAAAAGGGAAAGAACTGGGATGCTTCCTGCTGCTGGTGGCCCAGCGAGGAAATCGGACAGAATTTTCTTGTCAGCGAGCCTGTCAGCAAAAGTTCGGTCGTATTTTTCCACCTCAGAAGCTGCAATTTTGACTGGAAATCAGTTGATGACTTAAAGGGATTAAGAATCGGCGGTACATTCGAATATGAATACAGTGAGGAATTTATGACTGCCATGAATGAAAAGAGAATATATGTTGACATGGTTCCGAGGGATGAACTGAATTACAGAAAGCTGCTGGGAAATCGGATACACATATTTCCGAATGATTCGATTGTGGGATACTCGCAGATAAGAAACAACTTTCCTCCTGAAAGGGCCGCACTCTTTACACATCATCCGAAAGAGCTTCAGTCAACGACTCTCAATCTGATCATATCAAAACAAGTTAAGAACGGCAGACTGCTTCTGGACAAATTCAATTCAGGTCTGAAAAGAATGAGAGAAAGCGGCAGGTTTGACCGGATGCTCGAAGATGTTATGACCGGAAAATATGACAAGCAGAAGACAAAATGGAGAGAGTAGGCAAAAAAGCATACAAAAAAGCCTAACCCGACACGGAAAAAGTCCCTGCCGTGTCGAGCAAGGGTACGGAAATGGAATTTTATTATTCTGATTATAACGCTTTTCGGGGAGGCCGCCTGCCCGTGAACCTGAACCTGAACCTGAACCTGAACGTGAACGTGAACGTGAACGTGAACGTGAACTTGAATGTTCATTTGTGGGCAAGTTCGAGTTCAAGTTCAAGTATAAGTTCACGTTCACGTTCAAGTATAAGTTCACGTTCAAGTATAAGTTCACGTTCAAGTTCAAGTTCGAGTTCAAGGCCTCCCCTAAATCCGTTATAATCAGATTTTATTTACTCACAGTTCCTGAGTTTCGTTTACATGGGGGAGATATTTATGGAAGATGTTTTAAAAGATGAAAGAGCGGATTGTTATTCGGTGATGAAGACGCTTCCGGTAAGCAACTATCTGAGCATTGTTGAGAAAGTTTACAAAGACAGGCAAGGCGGGATCGAAGGCCAGAGGGATACGTTAAAGACGAGCACAGCGATCCGGATACGAAAACGGATGATCGAAGACTTGAAAAAAGGGGCTGTCTTGCCGCCGGTGGTGCTCGGAATGCTTATCCCTGATGATGAATTCGAAAGTTTTGATCCGGCATCTTTTGACCCGTTGCTTGACAAAATATCAGAGGATAACATATCCATCATTGACGGCATGCAGCGGACCACGGCATTGTTTGATCTCAAAGATGACGCGGAGCTGACTGCCCGCAAAATGCGTGTCGAGTATTGGATTGCCCGAAACACAAACAGTCTGATCTATCGAATGCTGATCCTGAATACCGGTCAGGTTCCCTGGAATCTGAGGCGGCAGATCGAGGTGGTGTTCCGGACGATGATCAAAGAAATCAGGACAGAAGTTTCGGACATGGAACTGTTGAGGGTGGATGACAAAAAACGCCGCGAACATCCGGGACAGTTCCAAGCCAGCAACATCATCGAACTGTTTTTGGTCTTTGGCTCGAGAAAGGAAAAGGTTGATGTGAAAGAGCGATTGGCCGATGAATTGACGAAGCTTGATTTTATCGAAGCAACCAGCGATCGCGAATTCACTCAGATGTTTTATGAATTCTTGGGGCTTTTGGCCGGGTTTGACAAGGCATTCGGAACTTATGTGTCTGAAGATGAGGAAAAGGGCGCGGAGAGGCGTTTCCATGACGGAAAAGACCTGTTTGCCAGCCAACCGGCCCGGGTCGGGTTCGCGGCCGCCATCGCGATTCATCTGTTCGGCAGGCCGGGCATCCATCATTCTGAGAAAGAACAACAAGAAAAGTGGAAAGCGATCAAAGAAAGCGCTGAAACTTTGTTGGATGGATTAGGGGAAATGAAAGGCAAAGCCATCGGAGAATTTCTGGATTTCACCACCCTGAATGAAGTGATTTCCCAAAGATCCGGAAAAGTCGGGGATTTTGAAAGAAGGTTCTTTTTGGATGCGTTCAAGGTGCTGGTTGAAGACCATTTCACTCTTGACAACATGATGCCTTGCTGGAGGGCTTACTGAGAAACAAGTGCTTGGCCTTAACCCTTAACCCTTAGCCCTTAACCCTTGACAAAAGGAGTCACTGATTTATGGCAAAGAAAATGAAAACCCTTGACGGCAACACTGCCGCCGCGCATGTCGGTTACGCCATGAGCGATGTGGCCACCATCTATCCGATCACCCCGTCCTCTTCCATGGCGGAGATTGCGGACGAATGGGCCGCGGAGGGCATCAAAAACATCTTTGGACAGCCGATGATCGTCCGGCAGATGCAGTCCGAAGCCGGGGCTGCGGGCGCGATGCACGGCGCGCTCGCCGCGGGCGCGCTGACATCCAGTTTTACCGCGTCCCAAGGACTGTTGCTGATGATCCCGAACATGTACAAGATGTCCGGCGAGCTGCTCCCGGGGGTTCTGCACGTCACCGCCCGTGCCGTCTCAACCCATGCCCTCTCCATCTTCGGAGACCATCAGGATGTCATGGCGGTTCGTCAGACCGGTTTCTCACTCCTCGCGTCCGCGTCGGTGCAGGAAGTCATGGACTTGGGGCTGATCGCGCACCTTTCAGCCATTGAGTCGAGTGTTCCCTTTCTCCACTTTTTCGACGGATTCCGTACTTCCCACGAAATCCAGAAGATCGAAATGATTGACTATGACGACATGGCGAAACTGGCGAACAAGGATGCGATTGCCAAATTTCGGGCCAGGGGAGCGAACCCGGAAAGACCCGAACTCCGGGGAACGGCCCAGAACCCGGATATTTATTTTCAGGGAGCGGAGACCCGGAATCCCTATTACCTGAAGACCCCCGGAATCGTCGCGGAGTGCATGAAAAAGGTCGGCGACCTGACTGGACGGGCGTATCAGCCCTTTGACTTTGTGGGCGCGTCCGATGCGGAGCATATCATCGTCTCCATGGGCTCCTCCTGTGAGACCATTGAAGAGGTGGTCAACCATCTCGCGGACAAAGGGGAAAAGGTCGGCCTGATCAAGGTGCGCCTGTATCGCCCCTTCTCTGTGGAACACCTCCTTGGCGTCATTCCCGGGTCCGCGAAGATGCTCTCTGTCCTGGACCGGACCAAGGAGCCGGGCGCGGTGGGCGATCCGCTCTATATGGACCTATGCACCTCACTCATGGAGAACGACCGGATCCTCAAGGTGGTGAACGGCCGCTACGGACTCGGTTCCAAGGAGTTCACCCCCGCGATGGTCCAGGCGGTCTTTGACAACATGAAGACACAAAGCCCCAGGAACCATTTCACCGTGGGAATCATTGACGATGTGAGCCACACCTCCCTTGACGTGGCATCCGGGTTTGACGTGGCACCCGAGGGAACCGTTCAGTGCAAGTTTTGGGGGCTGGGCGCGGACGGAACCGTCGGCGCGAACAAGAGCGCGATCAAGATCATCGGTGACAACACCGACATGTACGCGCAGGCCTATTTTGCCTATGATTCCAAGAAGTCCGGCGGGGTGACCATCTCCCACCTCCGTTTCGGCAAGACCCCGATTCAGTCCACCTATCAGATTGACTCGGCGGACTACATCGCGTGTCACAACCCCGCGTATGTGGATGGTTACGACCTCCTTGAGGGGATCAAGGATGGTGGCACGTTTCTGCTCAATTCCCCTTGGGCCGCGGATGAGATGGAGGCAAAGCTCCCCGCATCCATGCGCCAAGTCATTGCCCGGAAGCATCTGAAGTTCTACAACCTTGATGCGGTGAGGATCGCCGGCGAGGTGGGACTTGGCGGCCGGATCAACATGATCATGCAGACCGCGTTCTTCAAGCTGGCCAATGTGATCCCGGTGGACGACGCGATTGGCTATCTCAAGGATCAGATCAAGAAGCTGTTCGGCAAGAAAGGGGATCACATCGTCAACATGAACGTGGCCGCGGTGGATCAGACCTTGGACAATCTAATGGAGATCAGCTATCCCGAAGCTTGGGGCGAGGCGATGGGCCGCACGGCACAGGCCAAAGGCGAGCCGGAGTTCGTCACGGATGTTCTGCGTCCCATGGTGGCCCAGCAGGGGGACAAACTGCCGGTGAGCAAATTCCGTCCTGACGGAATATTCCCTGTCGCCACCACCCAATACGAGAAACGAGGCGTGGCCATCAATGTGCCGGAATGGGACATGCAGAACTGCATCCAGTGCAACCAGTGCGCCATGGTCTGCCCCCATGCCGCGATCCGTCCGTTCCTTCTGACCGATGATGAAGCCGCGGCCGCGCCTGCGGCATTCGCGACAAAGAAGGCGGTGGGCAAGGAGTTGAAGGGGTATCACTTCCGGATCCAGCTCAGCCCCCTCGACTGCATGGGTTGCGGCAACTGTGCGGACATCTGCCCGGCCAAGAAGCCCGCGCTGGTGATGAAGCCGCTCGATACACAGAAGGAACAGGCGGACAACTTCAAGATCGCACTCAGCCTGCCGGTCCGGGATGATGTTCTCAAGCGGACCACCGTCAAGGGCAGCCAGTTCTGTCAGCCGCTTCTGGAGTTCTCGGGCGCGTGTTCGGGATGCGGCGAGACGCCGTATGCGAAGCTTCTGACCCAGCTCTTTGGCGAGCGCATGGTCATCGGCAACGCGACCGGATGCACCTCGATCTGGGGCGGGTCCGCACCGGCCATTCCCTACTGCGTGAACAACGAGGGGCATGGTCCCACTTGGGGCAGTTCCCTGTTTGAAGACCCGGGGGAGTTCACCTACGGCATGCTTCTCGGCCATCTCCAGCAACGCAGGAGACTGACCGAGCTGGTGAAGGAGGCTACGGAAAAGGGATTTGTTGAGGAGGTGACCAACGCGTTGCAGGGCTGGCTGGAGAACATGGATGATCCCGAAGGCTCGAAAAAGTATGGTGATCTGATCAAGGGGATGTTGCACAACTATAAGGAAGACGAGGTGATGAGCCAAGTCGCCGCGCTTTCCGGGCTGTTTGCCAAGAAATCCTACTGGGTCTTTCTTGGCGACGGCGCGGCGTATGACATCGCTTATGGCGGGATTGACCATATTCTGGCGTCAGGCGAGAATATCAACGTCATGGTCTTTGACACCGAGGTCTATTCCAACACCGGCGGGCAGTCCTCCAAGGCGACCCCGACCGGCTCGGTGGCCAAGTTCACCGCGTCCGGCAAGAAGACCGGCAAGAAGGACATGGGCGCGATGGCCATGACGTATGGGTATGTCTATGTCGCGAACATCGGCATGGGCTCAAACAAACAGCAGACCGTGAAGGCGATCACCGAGGCCGAGGCATACAACGGGCCCTCCCTGATCATGGCCTACTCCCCCTGCATCAACCACGGCATCCGGAAGGGCATGGGCAAGAGCCAGGAGGAGATCAAACTCGCTGTGGAATGCGGATACTGGCCGCTGTACCGCCACAATCCCGAGCTGAAAAAAGAGGGGAAGAACCCGTTTCTCCTCGACTCCAAGGCGCCGAAATTTGAGATGCTCCAGGAATTCCTCTCGGGTGAGGTGCGGTACGCGTCCTTGGAGAAAGCCTTCCCGGATGAGTCGAAACGGTTGCGCGCGATCATCGAGGAGGAGTACAAGGAGCGGTATGAGGCATTGAAACTTCTGGCGGATCCGACGTCCATCGGCAAGGAGGAGACAGCAGAAAGAGACTGATGGTTCTCTTGATGGTGAACGAAGATTCTTCCCGATGATGGTGCCTTTCGGGGAGCAATGGGTTTCAGCGAGTTCGGGCTGTCATTCCGGGCAGAAATGATGAGAATCGGCAGGAGCCTATCCTTTCTGACCCGGAATCCACCCGGTTTCCGGGCTCACACTTTTCAGTTTGTAGTTCCGCCTTCAGGCGGTGTTACACCGCCGAGAGGCGGGACTACAAACTTTCTGATTATAACGCTTTTCGGGGAGGCCGCCTGCCCGTGAACGTGCCCGTGAACGTGAACGTGAAC
>JAOZRQ010000733.1 GCA_029940115.1 Desulfobacterales bacterium | reverse complement strand
GCAAACGCATCCTTTGGAAACACGGCCCCTTCTCCAAGCTCCTCTTCGATTCTGATGAGCTGGTTGTACTTGGCGACCCGATCCGTTCGGGACATGGAGCCGGTCTTTATCTGGCACGCGTTGACCCCCACCGCGAGGTCTGCGATGAACGTGTCCTCTGTCTCACCAGAGCGGTGGGAGATGACGGTCCCGTATCCGGACTGTTTGGCCATTTCAATGGCGTCGAGTGTCTCGGTGACGGTCCCGATCTGGTTCAGCTTGATCAGAATGGCGTTTGCAATGCCCTTCTCAATCCCTTCGGCAAATATCCCGGGGTTGGTGACAAAAATGTCATCCCCCACGATCTGGATCGACTCGCCCATCCGGTCCGTCATCTGCTTCCAGCCATCCCAGTCCCCCTCGGCAAGGCCGTCCTCTATGGAGATGATCGGGTATTTGCCTGTCAGCTCCTCATAATAGCTGACCATCTCATCCGAAGTCAGGGTCTTCTCTTCCGATTTCAGGAGATACTTCCCATCCTCATAAAATTCGCTCGCGGCCGAGTCGAGGGCAATGCTGATATCTTTTCCGGATGTATAACCCGCGGCCTCAATCGCGCGGATGATGAGTGTGATCGCCTCTTCGTTTGCCTTGAGATCCGGTGCGAATCCGCCCTCATCCCCCACCGCGGTGTTGAGTCCCTTCTCCTTGAGGATATTCCTGAGACTCTGAAACGTCTCCGCGCCCATCCGAACCGCTTGGACAATTGACTCTGCACCGACTGGCACAATCATGAATTCTTGGATATCGAGAGTGTTCGCCGCGTGGGCACCGCCGTTGATCACGTTCATCATGGGAACCGGAAGATAGCGCGCATTGATCCCGCCCAGATATCTGTAAAGCGGGAGGCCGTGAGCCTCTGCCGCTGCTCTTGCCGCTGCCATGGAGACGCCGAGAATGGCGTTTGCCCCCAGCGTTGACTTGTTGGGAGTCCCGTCCAGTTCGATCATTCGCTGGTCAAGGGATTCCTGATCTGCCGCGTCCATGCTGGTCACCGCAGGCGCAATGACATCCTGCACATTTTTGACGGCCGTGATGACGCCTTTCCCATTATAGCGTTCTGATTCCTTGTCCCTGAGTTCCAAGGCTTCCCGTGTGCCGGTGGAAGCGCCTGAAGGGACCATGGCCCGCCCGAATGCGCCGCAGTCCAGCGTGACATCCACTTCGATAGTGGGATTTCCCCTTGAATCAAGGACCTCCCTTGCATTAATGTCTGTGATCTCAGTCATAAACCTTTCCTCTGTAATCGTCGGTTGGCAATTGGCAATTTTTTAAAAAAAATTGCCCATTACACAAAACAGTTGTTGACAAATTCAAAAAAAGTGTTAGGTATATATGAAGCGTGAGACGTGATGCGTGAGACGTGAAGCGTGAAACGTGGACAAAGTTTCAAGTCTCAGGTACACAGCTTTCAATTACAACTCTAAGCTGTACTGAAGGAAAAGTCAATGGCCAAGAGGCGTACGGAAGTGAAAAAACTTGTCTTTGCCCGTGCCCCAAGCCCGTGTCCGTGCCCCAAAGCCCGTGCCCCAGCCTCAGCCCTGTGTCGGGCATGGGAAGGGGCACGGGCTGGGGCACGGATACAAGGACTCTTATGCAAAATAAAAACTTTTATGGCACTGCCCATCTGATTGTCTCAGCGATACGAATTTTTGAACATCGGCGCGGGATCCCCCCTTCTGTTGATGAGGTTTGCCAAGAATTGTCATTATCTTCGGAGCAGGGTCATTTCATATGCAAAAAACTTGACGAAATGGAAATTATAGATATAGTGAGAAAGGACCCTGATGAGCCGAGACTTTTTGTCAAGGATCATTTGAAAATTGAGGATATCCCTGATACAAAGGCGAGCACCCTCCAAGAAGAGATTGAAAAGTTCCAGGCCACCAAAAAAGATTTTGAGCAGAAGATAGAATCTTTCCAGGCAGAAAAGGCAGAAAGACAACGGACGCTCTTTGCCGAAATCGAAAACAAGCTGAAATCAGGACGGGGGAAATCCGAACTGGATGAGGGGCGATATTTTTAAGTCTGGGTTCTGTGTACAGAAACCCGGCTTTTTCTTGCAGTTGTGGAGTCGGCCCGTTCGGGAAAAAGCCGGGTTTCTTCGCCATGCCACAACTTTTGTCCTGTACTCAGATATGGGTTCAAATCCGGCAAAAAGGCCAACATTTTCGGAAGATTATCTGGTGAGGTGATGAAATGTGAAAATAAAAATGAAAATTGGCAAAATTAAGCTTGCGTTACAAATTTCCCTGTGATATTTCAGAAAACAAATCTGGCGGCCTTGACATAGTTTGTTTTTTCGGTTATCTGTTCCTTATCATGTTTTCTGATACAGATTCACAGAGGCAGCTGTTTGTTTGGGAAGTCATCGCATCTGCGGATATTTTTCGCAGTGGCAAACAAATTCAAAGGGAGGATGTTTTTTTATGAAGACATTAATTGGAGGAGCTGTGGCGGCTGTACTGGGGCTTATCGGTCTCTCTATATGGTGGAAGCCTTTCCTGCAGCTCTTAGCCGGGGCCATCCCGGTGATGCTTCTGTTCAGCGGCGGGTTGGCGCTTTATCTGGGTTTTGATGAACTCAAGGACACATGGAAGAAAGAGGATACAAAAGTGGACACACCTGTGCAGACGGATGATGTTGAGAAATACAAGACAGAGATCAGCGATCTGAAAAACGAGATCGAAAAGCTGAAGAGCGCATAATATAAGGATAAGGAAACCCGGTTTCTGGCACGGTGCCCGCGTTCCCTGAAACTTGTCCCCGACGTCCCCCGATCAAAGATGTCGGGGGCAAGCTTTTCCCGATAAAAGACGTCGGGGACAAGTTTCGGG
>JAOZRQ010000201.1 GCA_029940115.1 Desulfobacterales bacterium | reverse complement strand
CTCGGCGGCCACACACCGCCGAGAGGCGGAACTACAAACTTGAAGGTAATGGAAAAGTGGAAAAAACAATCGAACAGATTCAGGAAGAGGCCCTTGAAGAACTGGTGTCCGCCCCGGATGAGGAGGGCATCAAGGCCCTCTCCGTCCGCTATCTGGGCCGGAAAGGGATGATCACCCAGTTCTTGCGGAACATCCCCAAGCTTCCCCCGAAGGAGCGGCCCCTCGCGGGGAAACGGGCAAACGAGGTGAAAAAGGCCCTCGACACGGCGTTCAAGGAGGCGTTGGAGCGGCTTGAAAACGCGGCAATGGCCGGGGATGACCGGATTGACGTCTCCCTGCCCGGGCGACGGCCGCCCCGGGGATTTCTGCATCCGATCACCCAGACCGATTGGCAGATATGCGACATCTTCACAAACATGGGGTTTGACATCGCCGAGGGCCCTGAAGTGGAAAAGGATTATTACAATTTCGAGGCCCTGAACATCCCGAAGAACCACCCGGCACGGGACATGCAGGACACCTTTTACGTGTCTGAGGACATTGTCCTCAGGACCCACACCTCCCCCATCCAAGTGCGGTACATGGAGAAGCACACGCCGCCGGTACGGGTGGTCGCGCCCGGCAAGGTCTATCGGTGTGACTCGGACCTGACGCACACCCCCATGTTTCATCAGGTGGAGGGGCTGCTGGTGGATGTGGACATCTCCCTCGGGGACCTGAAGGGGGTGCTGACCGCATTTGTCCACCAGATGTTTGATGATCAGACCCGCATCAGATTTCGGCCCAGCTTCTTCCCCTTCACCGAGCCGAGCGCGGAGGTGGACATCCTCTGCGTGATGTGCAGAGGCGCAGGATGCAGGGTGTGCTCCCAGACCGGATGGCTGGAGATACTCGGATCCGGAATGGTCCACCCCGCAGTCCTTGAAAACGTCGGATACGACACCTCCCATTACACCGGCTTCGCCTTCGGCATGGGCATCGAACGCATCGCCATGCTGAAATACGGGATTGACGATATCCGGAAGTTTTTTGAAAATGATCTCAGATTCCTGAGACAATTTTAATCAGTTATCACTGGTCACTGACATCGAGGAAATATGAAAGTTAGTCTGAGTTGGCTCAAAGAGTATGTTCCAATTGAGATGGAGGTCTCCGCGTTGGCGCACGCGTTGACCATGGTGGGGCTTGAGGTGGAGGCGGTTTCGGATCGGTATGAATGCTTGGACACGGTGGTCGTGGGCCGGATCGTCGCGGTCCGTCCCCATCCCCATGCGGACAAGTTGACCTTGTGTGAGGTGGATACCGGGGATGGCATACGCCCTGTCGTATGCGGTGCGCCCAATGTGAGGGAGAACGCGCTCGCGCCCCTGGCCCTGCCCGGAACGGTATTCCCGAATGGATCGGCCCTTGAGCATACCGTGATCCGGGGGGAGAAGTCCGAAGGGATGCTTTGCAGCGAGACCGAGCTGGAACTCGGCACAGATGGGAGCGGGATTCTGATTCTCGACCCCTCTTTGAAGGTCGGGGAGAAGCTCGCGCCCGCGCTGGGTCTCCAAGACGCGGTCCTTGAGATCGGGCTGACCCCGAACCGGCCGGATTGTCTCAGCATCATCGGCATTGCCCGGGAGATCGCGGCAATTCAGCAGACGCGGGTGACCTATCCGGATGTCACCATTTCGGATAGGGACCCGGAGATTGCCCAATTCACGTCTGTCCGGATTGATGCGCCGGATCATTGCCCCAGATATGCGGGACGACTTCTGGAAAACATCACGGTGGCCCCTTCCCCATTCTGGCTTCAGGAGAGGCTCATCTCCATCGGGCTGAGGCCCATCAACAACATTGTGGATATCACCAATTTCGTGATGATGGAGACGGGCCAGCCCCTTCACGCGTTCGACTTTGAAGAGTTGGCGGAAGATCGGATTGTGGTGCGGACCGCAAACGAGGGGGAGTCGTTTACGACGTTGGACGGAAAAGAGCGGGCCCTCTCTTCGGACACGCTGATGATCTGTGACGGAAAGAGACCGGTCGGCATCGCCGGCGTCATGGGCGGTCTCAATTCGGAGATCGGGGAGACCACCACCCGAGTGTTCATCGAGGCCGCGTATTTCGACCCGGTCAGCATCCGAAAGACATCAAAAAAGCTGGGGCTGAAGACCGACGCGTCCTATCGCTTTGAACGGGGCGTTGATCCGAAAGGCACAGTCAGGGCCATCAATCGGGCCGCCCAGCTCATGGCCGAACTCGGAAACGGCGGGCTGATCCCTGGGCTGATTGACGAGCATCCCAAGCCCGTGCCCCAGAATAGGCTTTCCTTGAGCGTGGAGGAGACCAATCGTCTGATCGGAGTCAATCTGGAGCAGCGTGAGATGGAATCCCTGCTCAAATCCATCGAGTTTGCGGTGGAGACGGACGGGGATGACAGACTGACAGTCCTCCCGCCCTCCTTCCGGGTGGATGTCACCCGGCCCGTTGACCTGATGGAGGAGGTGGCCCGCCTGTCCGGGTATCAGAACGTCCCGACCACCTTTCCGGCCATGCCATCCGAAGGGAGAGAGGCCCCTCAAGCATTGAAGGTGCGGAACCGGATCCGCCGGCTCATGACCGGGTTCGGCTTCACGGAAGCGATCACCTACAGCTTCATCAGCAAATCCTCGGGTGAGCAACTTCGGATCCGATCCGACGATGAGAGGACTCGGATGCTTGACCTCCTGAACCCCCTGACCGCCGACCAGGGCGTCATGCGAACCTCCCTGATCCCGGGGCTTCTTGAAACCATGCGCCGGAACATCGCACGACAGGTGAAGGACCTGAGACTCTTTGAGATCGGGAAGATATTCATCAGCAACGGACAGGATGTCCAGCCGGATGAGAAGGAGAGGCTGGCCGGCCTCTGTTCCGGATCAAGGGCGGATGCCTCGTGGCACACCCCGGAGACGGGATGTGACTTTTACGACATCAAGGGCCTCGCGGAGGGATTGCTGGCCGGTTTGGACATCCATCATGCGGAATTCACCCGGATGCCGGATAAGCTCTGTTATTACACCAGACCCGGACACACCGCCCAGATTCTTGTTGGAAAAGAAATTCTTGGCTTGGTGGGGGAAATCCATCCCCGTGTGCGCCGCAATTTCGATCTGAGGCAGAACGCCTTCATCTTCGAGTTGGACGTGGATCGCCTCATCCCGCTCATCCCTGAGACGAAATGTTCAACGGCGATCCCGAAATATCCGGCGGTCTATAGGGACACCACCCTCATTGTCGAGAAGGATATTGAATCGGGGAGCATTCTGAAGCGTGTCTGGCATATGGACGAGGAACTGCTGGAGGACCTCCACATCTTCGCCGTGTATGAGGGGGACCCGGTTCCCGATGGCCATAAGAGCGTCTCCTTCCGAATCATTTACCGCTCGCCAGAGGAGACCTTGGAGGATGACGCGGTGACCGAAATTCACAAGGGGATCACGGAGCGGCTCATCAAGGAATTTGATGCCGCGTTGCCCTGAGATGTGAGGCGAGAAAAGTGAGGGATGAGAGGTGGGAAATCAAATGATCTCACACCTCGCTTCTCATCCCTCACTTGTCACTTGGACGGATGTGCAGAATGAGATTTGATGGAACTCCGT
Organism: Desulfobacterales bacterium; assembly: GCA_029940115.1. Lineage (GTDB taxonomy): Bacteria > Desulfobacterota > Desulfobacteria > Desulfobacterales > 4be13 > JAOZRQ01. The sequence goes on along the minus strand of JAOZRQ010000201.1, from coordinate 7,288 downwards.
ACCGGGAAACAAATGGGGGAATCACAATGATCACAGAACTGAGAATGGCAGGTTTCAGAGGATTTGAGGATTTCAGCCTGCATGATCTAGGGCGCATCAACCTTCTGGTAGGCCCCAACAACGGCGGAAAGACTTCAGTTCTTGAAGCCATTGAGTTTTTTGCCTCCCGGGGAGAAGATATCATGCCACTTTGCAATGCGATGACGCGCCGTGGAGAATGCAAATGGCGAGATTCTGAGCTGGAGATTGACATCAGCCATCTGTTTTACGGCCATAAGACAGAGCCGGATATCCAATTCTCAATCACCGGAAAGCGGGCAACTTCCATGGACACTTTGCAGGGTGTGATTCTGGAGAGTGACCCTGATGACATCCCGGACAGGAGGTGATACATGCCCAGAAAATTCAATGACACCGGACTATGCGTCGGTTGCTGTTTCTCTCCTATCTCAGACCAATCATCAACGGCAGAGGGTTCGACTTCAAGGAGCCGAATGTGGGCGATGAGCGGCGCATGGACATCGTCATCACCTGCCGGGACAAACGCCATGTGATCGAACTCAAAATCTGGCATGGTCCCAGATACCATCAGAAGGGCCTGAAGCAGTTGAGCGACTATCTTGACACCTACTCACTGAAGGAGGGGTATTTGCTGATCTACAACTTCAACAAGAACAAGGAATACAAACAGGAACAGATCGCGTTTGCGGACAAACAGATATTCGCGGTCTGGGTGTAAGGAAAGGGGAGGGATGTTGGCATGCCTGCTGACATATTGATTCCTGACACAGATGAGGAAGGGAGCTCGTGAACGTGAACTTATACTTGAACGTGAACGTGAACTTATACTTGAACGTGAACGTGAACTTGCCCGTAACTGAATGTTCATGTTCACGGACAGGGGCCTCCCCGAAAAAATTCTGATTATAACGGATTTAGGGGAGGCATTGAACTTGAACTTGAACGTGAACTTATACTTGAACTTGAACTTGAACTTATACTTGAACTTGAACTTGCCCACAAATGAACATTCAAGTTCACGTTTAAGTTCACGTTCACGTTCACGTGCACGTGCACGTTCAAACAGATCAGGGAGTTTTTGATCTGTGAGCATAAACGGGTGCCAGGTGTCAGTCGCTGCCGGCCGGCTGTCACTGACAATACACATAAGACAATCACTGACAACTGACGATTTGCAGAAGGAGGGCAAAGTGAAGACAATACAGTTCATCTCCATACTTTTCCTGATCTTGGGCATGTCCGTCCTCATATCCCGCAGTACCGCCCACGCTGAGGAAAATCCGGACGTCAGTTCCCTTGTCAAAGGGAACACCCAATTCGCGTTTGATCTTTACGGAGAACTGAAAGAGAAAAAGGGCAATCTGTTCTTCTCACCGTACAGCATCTCCACCGCCCTTGCCATGACCTTTGCCGGGGCCCGGGGGAACACTGAAAAGCAGATGGCCGACACGCTTCATTTCACCGCACTGGGGCAGGAACGCGTGCATCCCGCTTATGCCTCGCTGGAAACTCATCTGAACGGCATACAGAAGAGAGGAGGCATTCGGCTGAATGTGGCCAATGCCCTGTGGCCTCATAAGGATGCCAAATTTGTCCCGAAGTTTCTTGATCGGATAAAGACGAATTATCACCTGTCAATCAAGGAAGATCATATCCTTGATTACGAGAAGAACACCAAAGGTGCCCGCAAGACGATCAATCAGTGGGTCGAGAAGGAGACAAATCAGAAGATCACGGAGTTGATAAAGCCCGGGATTCTGGACACCCTGACACGTCTGGTGCTGACCAACGCCATCTATTTCAAGGGGGACTGGGCCAGCCAGTTTGACAATCGCCTGACAAAAGACGCGCCGTTCACGCTGTCATCTGGAAAGACGGTCGAGACACCCATGATGTATCAGAAAGGAAAGTTCTGGCATGGTGAGGCAGATGGCCTGCAAGTACTTGAACTGCCTTATGTCGGTGATGACCTCTCGATGATCATCCTTCTGCCGGAAAAAAAGGACGGCCTGTCTGACCTTCAGGAAAGACTCACATTGGAGAATACCGAGAAATGGCTCGAAAACCTCCAGAACAGAGAGGTCGAGGTGTTTCTGCCGACATTCAAGCTGACCTCTCAGTTCAGGCTTGATGAGTCCCTCGCATCAATGGGGATGCCGGATGCCTTTCATGAGAAGAAGGCGGATTTCTCCGGAATGGATGGCCAAAAAGACGGGCTGTTCATCGCCGCGGTGCTTCACAAGGCCTATGTGGATGTGAACGAAGAGGGGACCGAGGCGGCTGCCGCGACAGCCGTTGTCATGCAGACAAGAGGAATGGTCATGAGAACGATTTTCCGGGCGGACCACCCGTTTCTTTTCCTGATCCGTGACAAAAACTCCCAAACCATTCTGTTTTTCGGAAGAGTTGAAAATCCGAAACTCTAAGCGGCAAGCTCTATGTTCCTGATTCCAACGGTTTTTGTGGTTTCCGACTCGGGCTGAAAATTGTGGGCCGCGGATGGCCTGCGTGTCGGGCGGGCTCATCCGCGGCTTGTTCCCAAGCATGTCCCGGCAGGCTGTCCACGTGCACGTGCACGTGCATGTTCATGTGCCTTCCTAAATTCGTTATAATCAGACATTATCTTACAACTTAACGCTTACCCCTTTTTCAAATGGAAAATCTTTACGCGTACCTGTGGAAGCGTCTGCCGCTGATCTTGATGTTTGCAAACGGCTATCTGATTTACCGGCTCTTTGTGGTGACAAAGCTGACCGACACCTTTGTGTTCTGGAGCCTGCGAAAGAGCGGGGGCAAGGTGAGCCGCATATGCCTTTTCATCATCATGGTTGCCGCGGTGCTCTCCTTTTTCATCCCGAACGCGGTCACCGTGCTCATTCTGCTTCCCATTCTGAAGCGCATCGAAAAAGACATTGCCCTTCACAGCAACCTTTCTCTCACCACCGCGCTGACCCTCTCGGCCATTTATGGGGCAAACATCGGCGGGATGGGGTCCCTCATCGGCAGCCCGGCCAACTTGTTGCTCATCGGTGCGCTGGATCTGTACCATGTGCCCGGGCGGGAGCAGATCGGTTTTTTCAACTGGTTTCTGTGGGGTGCCCCTTTGGTGGCGATTTTTGCCGGAGCGGCCTGGGGCGTGGTGGCGACCTTGGTTGTGCCGAAACAGGCAAAAAGTCTGAGGATCACCTTGAACGGACTGGCGGGGCATTCCGCCCTTTCACCGGAGCAAAAGTCGGGGGCAGTGGTGTTTGCCCTGTTTCTCATCTTCTGGGTCATCGAATCGGTCTTGAAGGAGGTCTTCATCAGCTTTGAAAGTGTCGAGCCGCCTGTCTGCATCTGCTTTTTCGCCATCTTCCTCTGGCTCACGTTCATCCGCTCCCCGGGACTGGGCCATGCCCGGCTGTTGCAACTGAGAGACATCTTCACGGGGCTTCCCAAACGGGGGTTTTTCTTTCTCGGGATACTGATCTTCTTCATCTCCATTGTCCGGTTCTTCGAGCTGGACAGACAGGCGGCCAATCTGTTCTCAGCCGTGATTTCCGAAAAACTTCCCCTGTTTGCCATCTTCCTTCTGACCACGCTGACGGTGATCTTCCTCACTGAGCTGTTGAGCAACACGGTGGTCTCCACCGCGTTCTTCTCCATCGCCTACTTTGTTTCCATTGATCACGGAATATCCCCCATCTCCCTGATGATCGCCGTCTCCATCGCGTCCACCTGCGCGTTCATGACGCCTGTTGCCACGCCCTGCAACGCGCTGGCATTTGGAGAGATGAAGGGGACCTCTCTCCGGCAGATGGTGATTTCCGGGGCATTGTTGAACATCATCGGCGCGCTTCTGATGAGCTTTTGGGTGCGCTTTGTCATTCCTTTTATATATGCCTGAATTCTGTCGGAGGGTGTCTGGCCAAGATGCTCGGTCATGTGGGAAACGATCCTCCATCCATGCCCCCTTTCAAAAATCGGAATCATGCAGAAACTGTCTGACACGTCATATCAAGCGTTATCAAGGCAAACTGCGAAAACAATGAAAAAAAGTATTGACAACGCGGCTTTGTTCATTATACATTAACTTAGTATTCAAAAACGACACCTTGCAACGATGGGGCAGGTTTTGTCTGCGTCCATCTGCGGTCTCACATGATCGGCAAACCGCGGATGGACGCGGATGAGCCTCTGATGCCGCAGGGCCGGTTCCCGACTTTTCTGCCGGCACAGGAATTTCCGCACCGGGGCATTGACAGTCGGAGGTTTGCAGGGAGAAGGTGTCGCTTTTGAGTTAGTATCTGTGACCAAATAACTTCCCCATTCCCCGTACCCGTGCCCGTGTCCGGTATCGGGCAAGGGAGGGCGGCAGGGAAATTATTTAGTTACAGTTCCTTAATGTGATCACTGGGATCCGAATAAAGAGAAAATCAATATACGGGAACATGAGATGGCATTTGAACACGCTTCATAATGTAGGGCGTCTAAAAACACCGGTTTTCAGCCAGGTTTTTTGCCCGACTTCCGGACTCGGCCATGTCGCCCCAAGAACCTCTCTCCTGACAGGGGTTGGGGCGACAGTACCGGGCCAGAAGGCGGCCAAGCAAAATTGGCTGATTTAGTCGGCCTACGTGTGACCTGACTTCGGAGGAGTGCGAAAGGCAGGCAACTCAGAGTGCCTGCGGGGTGGCATGGTTGTGCGCCAAACGGGGTCGTGCCTGTCTGGTCTTCGGAGGGGGACAAACCTCCGGCGCCTCCCTGCGGGAAACCGCATGAGGAATGCAGATGCGTGTCGCAAAGGTTGACAAAGTGCAGCCGGGCATCCCCATCAGGGATCGCCTTTGAAATGCCTGAGCCGTGTGCGTTGAAAGGCGCAAGCACGGTTCTTGGGGGGCTTGGGGCTGGCAACAGCCCCCGGCTACCCGACCTCTTAGCCCAATATTCTCAGTTAGATAAAATGATTACAGAAAGAAAAAATGAATAAGATAAAGACTCACATCCTTAAATCCAATAATTTAAAGATAAATGAATATAGAGGTTCATATTTAAATAATGAATGGAGATTATTTGAAGGACCTGCAAAAGAAGCTCTTGATTTATTGGATGATGAATGTATAGACTGCGTGATAACATCACCACCATATTTCTGGTTAAGAGATTATCAAATCGATGGGCAAATTGGTCTTGAAGATTCGGTTGATGGCTATGTTGTAAATCTTACAGATGTTATGACCCAAGTATACAGGGTACTAAAAAAAGATGGTGTATTATTTTTAAATATAGGCGACACATATTATTCTGGTAAAGGCGAATCTTATGGAGTTGATAAAAAAAGCTCAAAACGAAGGTTCGGATTACGAGCAGTTGATAAAAGCGGGGGGTTAGGAATTGGATTGCAGCGCAAATCAGTAATTGGGGTTCCTTGGCGTGTAGCAATTAAAATGTGCCAGCAAAACTGGGTTTTAAGATCGCCAATAATTTGGCACCGTGACAAGTGTTTGCCTGAGCCTGTGCGTGATCGGCCTAAAAGAGGATATGAATATATATTTATGTTTGTTAAAGCTAGAAAGTATTATTTTAATAGGGATGGCCTCCCTAATGATGCTCGCAGTGAAGATGTATGGAGAATTCCAGCAAAACCGAAAAATGGTAACTTGAATACAGCCCCATTTCCAGATGAATTAGTTGAACAATGTCTTGCAGTGGGTTGCGCACAAGGTGGCATGGTGTTAGACCCATTTTGCGGAAGTGGCACCACATTGAGGGTTTCGTTGCAAAAAGGATATAGCACAGTTGGTGTTGAATTAAACCCAGAGTTTTGCGGTTTTATTAGGAAAACTCTATCAAATATGACATAAACATTATGAAATATCTTTCGTTAGTTCAAATTCAGGAAGCACTAAATCCACATCATACCATTTATTCATCTACCTTTTTTGTTTTAAAAAAAGCTCAAGTACCGATAGGTAAAAAGGTTCGTTTTTCACTAGATTCTGCTAATCATGAATTTCTGAGAAGGAAATATAGGGTAAATCCGAAGTCAGATTATTTACTTCGAATATTCAGACACAGAGGTCCTAGAGATAAAGATTGGCTTAAACCGGACTATGCAAGTTCAGGATTACAAAAGATAAATACAAGCACTTGTAAAGATGTATTCCTACATGATCGGAATGATAATACATGGGGTTTTTCTGAAAGCTATATTCAGGAACTGAAAAAATTTATACCTAAAGATCAAAAAATATCATTATTTCATATTGCTGTCTGGTTATATAAATATGAATCATGGAGAGATGATATCTCACGTAAAGATATAGTGAATCATTTCATTAAAAATTATTATATCACAGATATTGAACTTGAGGAATTGTTTTGTACTGATTTGTTGTCAGATATTTCAGAAAGTGAAGCTTTTCAACCAGTTAAAGTAAAATGGTATCAGATTATTGAACCTTATGAAATCCCACCTGATGTTCCACCATCACAAAGTGGTATTCTGCGATATTTGGAAGCCGAAGGGGTTGGGCCTGTTGAACCGCTGATATTTGAACCGGCTCAACGATTAAGTCTTATAACTGGCGACAATGGACTTGGAAAAACTTTTTTACTGGATTTGTCATGGTGGGCATTGACTCAAAATTGGGCTGAACGTCCAGCAGAGCCATTTAAAATAAGCCAGCATATAGTTCCTAAAATCAAATTTTTAATTTCAAATGGATCACAAGCAAAGCCAATAACTGTAAAATTTTCAAACAATTCTTTAGAATGGGAGCGCCCTGAAAAAGTATTATCAATATCAGGCCTTGTGATTTATGCCAGAGTTGATGGTTCATTTGCTATCTGGGATCCAATTAATCGAGCTTTTTCTCGCAAATACAGTGATGATTTTACTCCAAGCATCGTTTTTTCAAGAGAGGAAGTTTGGAATGGAAAAGAAGGTCAGATTGAAGGATTATTAAGAGATTGGTGCGTTGGCAAGAGAGGAAAGACAAATATGAGGTCATGCGGCCTCTGGCGTCATACTCGAATGTTCCGAGAACTGTTCCGTCCGGAGCCTTTATCTCCTTTATCACAGGTCTGCCGGCAATCCCGTTTTTGTATGCGTAATTCGAGAGCATCTGCCCGAACCCGGACTCTCCTCCGGGCTGCCTCACCTGCGTGAGCATCCCGTTCCCATCATAGACATACTCGGTCTTCCGACCGTGAGAATCCGTGACCGTCCTGATCCTGCCGGAGGTGTCCCGCTCAAACCCGATGCCCGCACCCGAGGAGTGGGTGA
>JAOZRQ010000732.1 GCA_029940115.1 Desulfobacterales bacterium | reverse complement strand
TATGGCCGGGAGGAGAGGAGCCGGACTGGATGCATTTCGGTTTTGCCCTTGTGGGGCTGGCGACCGAGTTTGTTCCTGTCGCGGGTGAGGCTCCGGACGCCCTTGTCACAGCCGTCAAAGTCATGCTGCCCAAAATCGGAAGGGAGGGAGTCTTCAGAGAATCCCTTGTCCGCACTGTGAAGACGATGTTTTCCATAGGCTGGGAAAAGGGGCCGGGGGCGGCTGCCGAATATGCCGAAATGTACGTCAGTCTTCTGAGGGGGCTTACCGACAGAGGGGACGAGGCCCTCTCCGCGTTCAGCACCTTTGTGAAATCCCCCGAAACCTTTGAATGTGCCGCCAGACTGCAGAGGCAGATGGGAGACGGCATCGTTGATGCGCTGATCTCCGTGTCCAGCCGGGCTGATCTCGGCCCTGAACTGGCAAATAAAGTCGCATTAACCTTGGGAAGCGGTGTGGATGATGCCGTGTTGCAGGGGATCAGAAATTCCGGCAGGTTTGATGAGGCTGTGGAAGGTGTCGCCCACCTGCTCAGGAAGAAGGTAAACTCTGTGAGTCTGAAAAAAGTGCTTGCAAAAGATGAAGTCTTCACTGATACTTATAAGCAGGCCGATCTGCTGGCGGATTCAAAGAGACTTATTGAAAACAGCCCCAATGTCAAGGGGCTGGAAAAGCACTTCAACACGATTCATAAGCAAAATTCACCCGGACAGGTGTTTGAAGTCAGGATCGCCTCAGAATTTTCCGAAGGAGAAGATATCATAGAGTTCATTGATAAAGGCGGCATAGATATTGTCACATCCAAAGGGGTGTATCAGGCTAAAACAAGTGCTTTTCAAGTATATAAGAAAGGACTACCTTATGTAACATCATATCTGGATGGAGGACGGCAATACGGGGCGAAGTATTATCCGGGAAAAACATTCAAGCTAGTACTGGGTGAAGGCCAGATAGCAAGATTAGGCAATGAGGCACCCGATGTTCTGAACTGGATAGAAAATAACAGAAAAGGAACTATTGAAATAATAGAGGTAAGCTTTTAACTTGATTATAACGCTTTTGGAGGAAGGCAAAATTTCCCTATGTCCGTGAACGTAATCGTGCCCACGCCCGTGATCCGGCACATCCTGCCCGCAGGTGTGTTCATGAGCATGGACAGAGCCGAGAACATGGGGGCCTTCCCTAAGTTGCAATCAGATTTTAGCAGAGGATGATGTCGTATGAGTACCGATACAGTCGTTTTTAGTGCTTTGCCTGACATGAGGATCACAGAGGAGTTTTTTGAAAAAATTGATCACTGTTTTGAAAAGGTGGGTTTCAGGCCTTATGGCAAAGTGAAAAGAGAAGAATCTGGTTTCTGGGCTATGCTCTTCACACCTGAGACAGATGGTTGCGAGTATATTGACTGGTCCCGGCGTGACCGGACACTGAACAGGGGTGAGACTCTGATGCTTCAGTACTCGCCCGGCGAGAGAGAGTTCTGGCATGTCTGGATCTATCTGTCGGGAACCATGCTTACAGACAGCCTGAGCATAATGGCATATAATATGGGTTATCTGAGTATATACTCCGAGACAGACAGAGAATTGGCCCTCAGATATCAATTCGTGTCTCAGGAGATTCACAGGATGTTCGGCGCGACGGAGACGAAAGCCATCGAGGATTTTCATGATGAGCCGTGGTTCCGCTTTTCAGAGGATGAGTGGCGCACCGTCGGAGATCTGCCACCTGAGAGGTGCGAGGAACCTCACATCCGTCTGTGGGCGGCAGATCCGGAAAAGCCTCTTGATTGGGAGGAGTATTACGATGAGGAGGAACTGTTCCCGGAATCAGGAGACCGCTGGAAACCGAAACTTCCTGTTTCCTATGACGGCAGGCACGGGGAATTTCATCTCCTTTTCACAGACAAATCGGGCACGAGAAATATTTCTCTGCTGCGGAACTGCCTCTGTTGCGGCGGACTGCTTCCCGAATCCGAACGGGGCAGCCTGTTCGGCAGGCCCTCGGAGGATGAGGAGCGGAGGTTCCGAAGGATCGCATGGAGAGCGAAAAATAGTGATGAGATAATTGAAATCCTCGGCAAACCTGATTTTTTCCTCGGTTCTGTCGCATACCCCGAAAGGAATGCTGAGGAGGGAATCAGGGAGCAGATGGTCTATACAAACTTGTCTGACAACGCTGTGGTTATTTTCAAAGAGTCCGAACTGGGAATGATCATTGTGAATTATGCGGGCAAGTGGCAGGGCGAATGACCTCAGAAGTCTGACATCGAACTCTCATAACAATCCTCAGGAGTTATAACCATATGATGACTTAATTTCAAGAAACGATATATCTCGAAATCGGCAAAGCCAGAGCTGAACATCAGGGAGAAATAAGATGAGCAGAACAGACACTATGATCACATTACCGAATGTCAGGGCCGATCAAAAATTTTACAGGGAGATTGGCCGTCATTTTGTCATGGCAGGTTTCAGACAGCCCCCTGTAAATGCGGAGATAATGAACACCCGGACAAGACCGGTACCGCAGGAACCTGTCAGGTGGCCTCCGCAAAAATCAGTTATGATGCGGAAAGATACTATGCTTATGTCCGAATATTCTGTTTCCGAAAGAGCTAGAAGCTCATTTCTGGTGCATGTGTTTTTTTCAGAATGTATGACTATTGGAAGATTATACATATGCTCAAATGTGGAGGGAAACCGTATCTGCTATGAAGAGGAAATGTTTCCGAAATCGGGAAAACATTGGAAGCCGGAGATTCCTGTCGCCTATGATGGGGGATACAGGGAATTTCATCTGATGTATGCGGATGGATCGGGCATGACAAGAATCGCCCTTCTGAGAAACTGTCTCTGCTGCGGGGGCGTGTTTCCATGCTCC
>JAOZRQ010000200.1 GCA_029940115.1 Desulfobacterales bacterium | reverse complement strand
TCGGCGAAAAGCGGCTTGATGTGCGAAGCCCGGCCAGCAGAGCCTATCGCAAACACCTCTCCGACAGGCAGGATCAGGCCGTCGCGTCCCTGAAACGGCGAATTGACCCGTCGCTCACCCCGATCTACCGATATGAGACCGCGTTCAACGGCATGGCCCTCCGCCTGACTCCGGCCCAGGCCGCGGAGATCGCCGATCTTCCGGAAGTCGTGTCTGTGCAACGGGACAAACTGCGCCGGCTGATGACCGACACCGCGCCGGCCCTTGTCCAAGCCGAGGCCATATGGGATGGCTCTGGGACTGGCGGACTCCCCGGAACCGAAGGGGAAGGCGTCATCGTGGGGATCGTTGACAGCGGTGTCTGGCCTGAACACCCCTCATTTGCCGATGACGGGACCTATCCGCCACCGCCACTCAAGTGGGGCGGCAAATGCACCCCTCCGGCAGACGGCACAGAGGGATACACCTGCACCAACAAACTCATCGGCATCCAGTTTTTCTTGGATGCCTATATCGCCCAGACCAATGCATATAATGGGCTGTTCCTATCGGGGCGAGATGACAACGGCCATGGTACTTACACCGCGTCCATTGCCGCGGGCAACAAGGGGTGTTCCGCCAGTATTTACGGGATTGATCGGGGCACGGTCTCTGGAATGGCCCCCCGCGCCCACATTGCCGCATACAAGGCGGTGGGGCCGGCCGGCGGCGCGCAGGCGGACCTGTTGGCGGCCATTGACAAGGCCGTTGCCGACGGGGTGGATGTGATCAACTATTCCATCGGCAGCAGCTTCGACTCGACCCCTTGGGATGATCCCGATGCCTTGGCATTCTTGGCGGCCCGGGAGGCGGGGGTCTTTGTGACGGTCTCCGCGGGCAACGAAGGCCCGGATCCCCAGACCATCGGCTCTCCCGGGAATGCCCCATGGCTCACCACCGTGGGTGCCAGCTATCCAGACCGCCTCTTTCTCAGCAATATTGAGATTTGGCCTTCAGAACCTGGTCCTGACTCAGACCCTGATTCAGACCAAGCCTCCGAAATTCAACATTTCTTCGGTGCCAGCCCCACTCAGGGGATCAGCGATTTCAACCTGATAGACGCTGAAGGGATTCCCGATAGGGAAGGGGACAGATCCGGCAATTGCCTCAACCCCTTTCCCACAGGAACTTTCCGATCAACAGATGTGGTCCTGTGCAAACGAGGGGACGCCCCTGCCTTGGTCAAGGGCAATTTCGTCCAAGATGGCGGGGCCGGCGCGATCCTCCTTTATAATGATGAGGAGAGCCATGATTCCAATTCCTACGCGTATCCCATTCCTGCCGTGCTGGTCTCATATGAGACCGGCATGCAGATCAAAGAGCGGATAGAGACTTCCGAATCACCGCTCCTCATCAGCTTCACCCAAGGGGAGCCGGTGTTCGCGCCCGATCCCCGAATACCGACGGACACCGTTGCCGCATTCAGTTCCCGGGGGCCGAGCATCTTCAGCTGGATTGACTTTGAGCTGATCCAGGTGATTACCGACCCGATCAATGTTGTCAAGCCGGATGTCACTGCCCCCGGCATCCACGTTCTGGCCGGGACCTCTACCTCATATCTGATGAGCGCCAATGGGGATATCGGCCGGTTCGGGAATCAGGGGGAGTTCTTTCAGATATCCCAGGGAACCTCCATGTCGAGTCCTCATGTGGCTGGTCTCGGGGCCTTGATCCGCGCGCTTCAACCGGATAGGACCCCGACCCAGATTCAGTCGGCCCTGATGCTGACCGCTGTCAACGAAAATCAGACGGTCAGGGGAGCGGAGGGGGATGTTCCGGCAACGCCTTTTGACGCCGGCGCGGGCCGGGTGGATGTGAGCCGGGCGGCCCGTGCGGGGTTCATCCTTGACGAGACCGCGGAGAACTTCAGAGCCGCAAATCCGGCAACCGGTGGGGAGCCGTCAACCTTGAATCTGCCTGGACTGACAAACGCCGAGTGTCTCGGGAAATGCAGTTGGAAACGAATCTTGCAGAGCGCGGCCGATGTGCCGATAAACTGGACCCTGACTGTTGAGGGCTCAGGGGTCAGGGGGCCAAGGGGAGGGGAATCCCCACCCGTCATTGCAACACCGTCGAATTTCATTCTTGAGCCGGGAGAGACTCAGGAGATGACTTTCACAGCGGATGTCAGCGCGTTCCCCGCGAAAGAGTGGATATTCTCCGATATCCGCTTCACCCCCCTGCCCGTGCCCCCGCCCGAAAATCGGGAAAAGGTGCCAACACGGGCAGGTGAGATCATTCCGCTCTCCATCCCGACTTCCCACTTTCCGGTCGCGATCCGACCCATTGCCGGCAGATCACCGGTCAGCTCCCTTGAAATCGAAACCCGCCGGGATCAGGGCGCTTCCACTCTGAGAGGATTCAGGGCCATTGAGACGGATACGCTGACCGTCAGCGCGTTTGTCGGCGAACCCGAATTCTTTGAAGGCGGCCCCTTGGCCCAGGACAGCGAGAATGATGAGGTTTACGACAATCCAAATGACGGTCTCTTTATTCAACTCCTCCCCATGTCTGAGGACGTGAGACGTTTCATCGTCGAAATCACAGACGCATCCGCCGAAGACTTGGACCTGTACATCGGCAGAGATGACAACAACGATGGAAAGCCGGATCCCGATGAGGAGCGTTGCAAGAGCATCCGAAGTGTGTGGCGTGAAAGCTGTGGCCTCCCGGACCCCGGAGAGAGACTCGAACCTGGGAATTACTGGATACTCATTCAGAACTGGGAAGCCTCGGACAAGGGGGTGGACGAATTCACCTTTTCCGTCATGCGTGTTGATGAGGAGAGCAAGGTTGATCTCAGCGGCGCTGCCCCGATCCGCGCGTCGGGTCCGGCAAGCGTTGGCCTGAACGAACCGTTCGACATCGAGATATCTTGGGACATCCCCGAGTTCGAGATCAACGACAGCAAAGAGGGCTGGCTGGAGATAGGGACCGATGCGTCTCATGCCGGCAACATCGCAGCCATGCCGCTCACCCTCTCCCGCATCGAGGACGACGTGACCCTCCGCACTTACAATTTGGGGAGTGTTCATCCTGGGGATACCCTGATGTATGACATGCGTATTGTGTCGGACAGTGTTCAGTCTGAGAGCCTGACCTATACGCTCATCCACACGATCCCGGAGGGAATGACATACCTACCCGGTTCGGCAACGGTTGAACCGACTGAGATCAGGGGGAACCAACTGATCTGGATCGTCGAAACCGGCCATGGCTATCTGATGAGCACGAACTCAGATGATCCCTTTTGCAGAACTCCTTATGGGGGCTATGTGAACTTGGCGGACTTGGGGATAAAGACCCATCCTGACATCAGTGGCGACAATGTGATCTTCAGATTCGACGACTTCTTGTCGTGGAACAACACCAACCCGCTCACGTTCTTTGGCAGGGAATATCCGGACGGTCTCCGTTTCACAGACGATGGGCTCGTTCTTTTCGGGTCAGGGACAACGGTCAGCGGTCAGCGGCAAGCGGCAAGCGGTAAGCGGCCAAGGGAGAGCCGTCCGGGAAGAGCCGTCCGGGCGATTCCAGATACTCGTTTGCCCAACCATCTGATCGCTCCCTTTTGGCAGGATATGGAGATTGTCTATGACGAGGCGGAGAACCGGGGGGTCTCTCTCGGTGAGGATAGCGGTTATCTGTTTGTTGAGTATGACGGCGTTGAGCCTGCCCCCGCAGGCAGCACGGAGAATCGCCTCGACTTCGAGGTGCTGACGCGTCGCTCCGCGAGTAAAGCCTTCGGTGCTTATGAGATCATCTTCGCATACAACGCCATCCAAGGAGATATCCCCTTGAATCCGACCATCGGGCTTGAAAATGCAGATGGCACAAAGGGGGTGCAATACACCGGCGATGTTGAGGATGGGCTGGTGATCTGTTTTGACCACGTCAACAAGGAGACGGTCAACATCGTCTATGAGGTGACCATTGACGAGGATATCATCCCGCCCGGGGTCGGGTTCAGTCCGTCCCAGCGATTGGTCAGCACGATGGAACATGCGGTGGCAGGGGGAAAACCGGTCATTACCGAGACCGTCGTGATGGTCACCGAAAATCCGATGCTCACCGTGAATAGCGGCGATATCCATCTGACGATTCCTGACCAAGCGGAGGTGAGCACCTCCGTTGGCGTATCCCGGAAAGTGGCGATAACCGATCTGAATGTATTCCTGAACATCCGACATCCGCATCCCTCCGACTTGAGCGCGTGGCTCGTCTCCCCTTCAGGTACGACGGTCACCCTGTTCGAGCATCTGACGGCCAAAAGAGAGAATCTCACAGGGACGCTTCTCGATGATGATGCCGAAACCGCCATCAGCGACGGTGACGCGCCTTTTACGGGATCCTTCCGGCCAGCGGAACCGTTGAACGCGTTTATGGGGGAGGTCCCGGAGGGAGAATGGACCCTGAAACTTTATGATGATCAGCCCTGGGATGAGGGGGTTCTGCTCTCCTGGAGCCTTGACATCGGATTTGCATCCGCGGGACCGGCCGCCAACGCCGACATGGCCGTCATGGGCGAGAACGAATCGGTTTCCATTGACGTGTTGGCCAATGACACGGATGGAGATGACGACCCGCTCACCTTTGTGGCCGTCTCAACGCCTTCTCACGGCACGGCTGTTTATGACGGCATGAATGTCATCTATACGCCGGAACCGGGATTTGTCGGCGAGGAGACCTTCACCTACACCATCACGGATAACAGCGAGGGAATGGCCGAGGGAGAGGTTCGGGTCACGGTGGAGCGAGCCGGCGTCTCCATCATTGTCACGACCTTGAGTGACAGCATACGGAACGACGGAATGATCTCCCTGCGCGAGGCCCTGCTGGCCGCGGAGACCAACCAGTCCATAGACGGCTCTCCCGAAGGCGGTTTCAGGGATACCCTCATTCTCCCCCCGGGAACCATCCGTCTCGACTCCGAGGAGCCTCTGACCATCACTCGACCATTGCGTCTTGTCGGTTCCTCGGAGGGAACGATCATCGAAGGAGACGGATCCGCCCGCGTGATTCATGTGCATGAGGACGCCGACGTGGAGATCCAAAACCTCACCATCCGAGGCAGGCAGAAGATCGTCATCCCAACCCCCGATAAAAGACGTCGGGGGCAGGCCTCAGCCCAAAGCCAGAGCTTAGAAGTTGGAAGCCAGAGACGAGAAGTTGGAAGCCAGAGCCGAGAAGCCAGAAGCCAGAAGTTGGAACTCCGACCCCAGAGCATGGAGCGTAGAGTTCAGAGCTCAGAAGTCAGAAGCCAGAGATCAGAAGTTGGAACCCCGACCTTGGACCGACCCGAGAACTCGGAGCTTGGAGCCGAGAGATTGGAAGTTGGAACCCCGACCTTGGACCCCCGACTCGAAAACCCGGAGCTTGGAGCCGAGAGATTGGAAGTTGGAACCCCGACCTTGGACCGACCCGAGAACTCGGAGCTTGGAGCCGGGAGATTGGAAGTTGGAACCCCGACATTAGACCAACCCGAGAACCCGGGGCTTAGAGCCCAAAGCTTAGAATCCCGAATCATCGGCGGCGATGAAGCCGAACCCGGGGACTGGCCTTGGATGGCCCTTCTAATCACCAGAGGATCATCCCCTTCCAGCGGCCGATTCTGCGGGGGGACCCTGATCCATCCCGAATGGGTGCTGACCAGCGGGCACTGTGCGGTTTATGGAATGGAAAACAGCTTTGACGTGGTGCTGGGTCTGCATCATCTGACCTTGGCCTTGGACGCGGGAGAGCGCATTCAGCCGGATATGGCACTGATTCATCCCGATTTCGACCCGGTCACCCTCGATTCGGATATCGCGCTGATTCATCTCTCCGTCCCGTCAGCCCAGGCCCCCATTGACCTGATTCCTCCCGGAGACCCTGTGGGAATGGCGGAACCGGGAACCTCTGCCACCGTCATCGGATGGGGCGTCACCGAAGTTGAGTCGGAGACCTATCCGGAGAGTCTTTTTGACGTCTCGGTGCCGATTGTGGAGAATGAGATGGCGACCCAAGTCTATGAGGAACGCTACGGCATCCCCGATGTCATCACGGAAAACATGCTCGCCGCGGGTGACGAGGCGGGCGGAAAGGATTCCTGTACAGGGGACAGCGGAGGGCCTCTTGTGGTGGAAATTCCGAAACTCGAAACTCGAAACTCGAAACTCGAAACTCGAAATACTTGGGTGCAGGCGGGGATCGTCAGTTGGGGCGAAGGGTGCGGGCTTCCCGGGTATTACGGCGTCTATACGCGGATATCCCGGTTCACGTCATGGGTCTATGAACAGATCGGTGGCCTGCCGCCTTTTGACGCTTACATTGCAGGGGGCCTGTTGAATCAGGGGACATTGGTGATCAGCGGAAGCACACTGACCGGAAACTCGGGCATCAAAGGCGGTGCCATTCACAATCTGGGCAGACTGACATTGCTCAACAGCACGGTGAGCGGCAATTCAGCGACCCTGGGCGGTGGCATCTTCAACGAGGGGCACCTCCGCACGATCTTCAGCACCATTGCCAAGAATGAGGCCAGATATGGTGGTGGCATCTTCAATGGGGTCACGGGTGTCACGGAGATCAAGAATACGCTGATTGCTGACAATTCCCTGACGGTGGCCGGCGCGGACATATTGGGAACCCTCACGACCCAAGGGAAGAACCTGATCCAAGAGAGCACCGGCGGCAACGGCTATCAATCCCAAGACCTGCTCGACATGAACCCCCTGCTGGTCCCGCTGATGACCAACGCCGGCGCCACGCTGACCCACGCGATCCAAGTCAATGGCCCGGCCGTTGATGCGACCACGGATTGCGCGGACATGGAGGGAAACAAGGTGGAAACGGATCAGCGCGGGGTTCATCGTCAGGAGCCGTGCGACATCGGTGCGTTTGAATACGACGAGAGGGATTATCCCCCCATGGCGGCGGATGACTTGTTGTCCACGATTGAGGGGCCTGTCACCTTCGACGTGTTGCAAAATGACCGGGATGCCAACGGTGACGAGCTGGTGATCATCGAATTTTCCGATCCTGAAAACGGCACGATCACGACTTCCCCCTCATCCTTCGTCACTTACACCCCAAATGCAGGCTTCTTCGGCACAGATGTATTTGCCTACACGCTCACCGACGGAACGGAGATGTCCGAAGCCATCGTGACCGTGACCACCTTGCCCGACAATCTGCCGATTGTCCAAGATGATGAGGCCCTGACCCAAGCGAACACCCCTGTGGTCATTCAGGTTCTGTCCAATGATCGGGACCCTGAAGGGAATCCCCTGAAGGTGATCGAGGCGGCCCAGCCCGCCAACGGTTCCGCAGTCACGGACGGCACGGGGGTCACCTATTCGCCGGCGAAAAATTTCACGGGCACGGATCAGTTCATGTACCGCGTCACCGATGGCGTCAAAACCGGCAAAGCCTTTGTCACCGTCACTGTGGGGGACCCGGAGAAATGTCACAGCGCGGACTACCATCCGCGGGACTACGAGATCAGCCTCTCAGAACTGCTCCGGATCATCCAGATTTACACAAACGGCGCGTACACCTGCGGCGATCCGGGCGTGGAAGACGGGTATGAACTCGAAACTCGAAACTCGAAACTCGAAACTCGAAACTCGGCAACCAGCTATTCGGAAGGATGTACGCCTCACGATTCGGATTACAATCCCCAAGATTGGCGCATCACCTTGAGCGAACTGCTGCGTTTGGTGCAGATATACAATGCATCGGGATACCACCCAGATCCGGAACAGGAGGATGGGTTTGGGATGGGAAAGTGAGGGTGAGCGCTTAGGGGCAAGCGGTCAGCGGTAAGTCTCTCATGTCTGAATCGAACCAACGACCCGCTCGCCGCTGACCCCTCGCCGCTGACCCCTCATCGCTTGCCCCTCACCTGTAAAAAAAAGGAAAACAGAATGTTGAAACTGACATTCAAAAATATGGGGCCTGTCAAAACCGGCCAAATCGAATCTGGAAGAGGTCATTGAAAAAACATTTTGAAACCACTAAAAATGATGAGAGGTGAAATCATGCAGATCGTAACGATTGAATTGCCGGAGGAGCCCTTGTTAAGCCTCAAACAGACGGCTGAGGGTTTCGGGCAGGAGTTGAGAATGCTGGCGGCCGTGAAACTGTTCGAGTTGGGCCGTCTTTCGTCAGGACGGGCCGCCCAGCTGGCTGGCATGTCCCGTGTGGCCTTTTTGTTGTCACTGGAAAAGTATGAGGTCTCGCCGTTTCATATGACTGAGGAGGAACTGGAGAGGGATATAGACAATGCCTGAGAGACTCACTATTTCCAATACGTCGCCGTTATTATATCTGAACCTGACAAACCAGTTGGAACTGCTCCCGCGGATATATCAGACCATTACCATTCCTCAAGCCGTGGTGGATGAATTGGCTGAAGGCGGGAAACAAGGTGTACGAGTTCCCGATCCCGCGATGTTTTCTTGGCTGCGAGTTGTTCCGGTGCGATCTCAGGCGCTTATTCCGGTCGTAACCGATCTGGGAGCTGGTGAAACAGAGGTGATTGCACTGGCTCTCGAAAATCCGGGAAGTCTGGTAATCATAGATGATCAGTTGGGACGCAGGGTCGCGAATATGCGCGGTCTGACTCTGACTGGCACATTGGGCATACTCGTCAAAGCCAAGCAGCTCGGCCACATACCGGCTGTGAGGCCGGCAGTGGAAGCGCTTCGCCATGCTGGTTTGTGGCTGGCCCATGATCTGGTCTCACGAGTGCTGACCCAGGCAGGTGAGATGTAAGGAAGAAACTAGCTTTTGGGGAGAGTGTGGCTGTATGCGAACTTGCTGATCCAAATTGCAATGAACATTCCAATAGGAGCAATTTATGGAACTTGTCACAACCGTATGCATTCTGGGTGCCGGGGTCGTGTCATATATCCTTCATGATTCGGATATTGCCAAAGGCGTTATCGCGGGCATGATTGCCAATCCGAGTGACAGAAAGGTCTGCAACGCGCTCAACTCGGTCACGCACTGGCTGAGGAATGCGAAGCATGAAAACGGCCTCCCGGTCAATCACGACATGCAGCGAGCGGTGCGCCGGGCACATAACCGAATGATCGCATGTTAGGAGATACAATGAACTACCAATTCAACAAGATCAGCATCGAAGGATACCGCCGACTATTCTCGGCAAATATGGAGATGCGCCCCTTGACCATCATGATCGGCCCGAACGGAGCGGGCAAGACATCTCTGCTGGAAGTCTTTTCTCTTCTGGCAGCATCTGCTGAGGGAAAACTGAAAGAGACCCTTTCCAGATCAGGCGGTTTACAGGATATTCTGACCTGCGGCAAAACAGAGCAAGTCAGCTTTAAGTTGTCTGCGGAACTGCTTGACTATGCCCTCACCCTGAAGCTGAGAGGGATCTCTTATGAAATTGCCTCGGAAAGCCTGATTCAGAAAGACAAAGACGGCCAAACCCTTAAACACATCACTTCCCGGGGTTCGGATATCGTCTATCGGAACCCCGAATCAGAAAAACCGGAACATATCACTTGGGACCATTCCCCCTCTGAAACCTCTCTTTCCCAAGTGCCAAAAATGTACAGGGTAACTGAGACATTCCGGAAAAACCTGGCATCCTGCACCCATTACAGCGCATACTCGCTAAATATCGCTCATAATGCGCCGATCCGTCTGCCTCAGAAAATGCAGCCTGCCACACACCCTGGGGCTAACGGAGAAGACCTGGTTTCATGCCTTTACTATCTGCGTGAGACAGACAGGGCGAGTTTTGAAGCCATAGAAGACATGCTTGCCGTGGCCTTTCCCGGTTTCACACGCCTCAATTTTCCGCCTGTGGCCGCGGGAACCCTGGCCATGACTTATGAGGACAGCAACTTTTCCAAACCCCTGTATATGAACCAGTTGTCCGAGGGAATATTGCGTTTTCTGTGGCTGATCACCCTGTTGGAAAGCCCTGATCTGACAGGATTGACCTTGATTGACGAACCGGAGGTGAGTCTGCACCCGCAGCTGCTGAGTGTTTTGCCGGAAATCATGCGGGAAGCCTCAAGACGCACACAACTGATCATCACGACACATTCCGGGCGGTTCATTCGCTTCCTGCAACCGTCCGAAGTGCTTGTGCTCGACACTGAGGAAGGGCTGACAAAACCCGCATATGCCGACACCCTTGATCTGGATCAGTGGCTCAGGGAATACGAGCTTGACGAACTCTGGGTGATGGGACGACTGGGGGGGAAATCATGAACATCTCAATTCTGGTTGAAGGAAAAACAGAACTGGCTTTCAAGGGACATCTGCTTCACTTCTTAAAGACCCGTCTGCCCGGCAAAATGCCCAAGCTGCGTTTTATCAGTTATGACGGACGCATCCCCAAAGGAGACAAACTGAGACGCGTCGTGGTCAATCTTCTGAAAGACAGATACGACGCTGTGATTGCCCTGACCGACGTTTATACAGGCACGGGTGATTTTGCAAATCCTGCTGACGCAAAAATCAAGATGCGGCAATGGGTGGGACAGATGCCAGAGTTTCATCCTCATGTGGCAAACCGCGATTTTGAAGCATGGCTGTTGCCTTATTGGTCAGAGATTCAGAAATTGGCTGGTCACAACAGATCCGCTCCCGGCATCCATCCGGAAAATGTAAATGATACCAAACCTCCGTCATACCACATTAAGGAGGTTTTTGAAGCAGGAAAGCGTAAACGCAGTTACAACAAGCCCCGGGATGCGCACAGAATACTGAAGGGCAAAGACTTGCTGGTTTCTGCACAGGCTTGCCCTGAACTGAAAAAATTTTTGAACACGATTTTAAAATGCTCCGGAAGTGAATTAATATCTTAAACTCAAGTTTCGCACCCAAATTTTTGAGTGAATACAGATGGTCAAGTCAATT
>JAOZRQ010000199.1 GCA_029940115.1 Desulfobacterales bacterium | reverse complement strand
ACTTTTTGGGCAATGTGAGATCAGGCACTTGCACCCCATCATGACCAAAGATTGAATCAGAGGGACCCAAAATTGACTTGACCATCTGTATTCACTCAAAAATTTGGGTGCGAAACTTGAGATTGTAACATAATATTAGGCATCCTTCATTCATGGGTTCACACATTTCAGTTTGCAGTTCCGCCTTTAGGCGGTGCCGCACCGCCTGAAGGCGGAACTGCAAACTTGGCAATTCATCTGAAAGTGTGAACCACTTTTCAGGCAAAATGAAGGATGCCTAATGTTACATTGAAATCATGAATTTTTGCTGTGTACAGGACAAAAAGTCGGGAATGGGTGAGAAACCCGGCTTTTTCCCAAACAGGCCGACTCCCAACTGCAAGAAAAAGCCGGGTTTCTTTCCTTGATCACTTTTTTGTCCTGTACACAGATTTTTGACAATAAACGGTTCGGAATCCAACCGTGAACCAGCTTTGTTGTTTGAAAGCCATGGAATCCAGGATCGGAGAATTGCATATGAGTGTCCAGCCGCACAAAAAAAAAGAGACATCGGAAAAACCTGGAATGCCAGAACAGGAATTCAAAACCTCAAATGAGATACTGGAACATTTTGACCTGACGTTTGAATTCAGCAAATTCTTTGATGCGGATGAGCTATCTCCCGTGCCTCCGGATGAAAAATTCCTGTCACAACTCGAATTTTCACTAATGAACAGAGGAGCGGCCGATAAGGAGGCATACACCTGTGAATTTCTGATCGTCCCGTTTCTGCGAGAGGTCTGGCAGAGGCACCCGGAAAACCTCAGCCTTTTCAGCCACATCACCCTGAAAGTGGATGAGTTCCATCTGATTCCTGATTATGTCATCTCCTCAAGAAGTCCCAGAGGACTGAAAATATTGCACCGCCCCCTGCTCCTGACCATAGAGGCCAAAGACGAGAAGTTCGAACAGGGCTGGGTGCAGGCGTTGTTACAATTGCTGGCCTGCCAAAGGATGAACAAAAGCGACAAACTCCCGGTCCGTGCCATTGTCACCACGGGTGACATCTGGCAGTTTGGGAAAATTGAAGAGAGACGCTTCACCCGGCACCCTTTGCCGATTTCAATTGAAAATCCCGGGAGACTGCTCGGTGTTTTGGATCATTTTTTTTCAGAATGCGAAAGAGCCATTGAAACGTATGCGAAGTCCGGATTTGCCGACGAGTGATGCAGAATGATCTGTGCTGATTATAATGTTTTTCGGGGAGGCCACTCTGCCCGTGAACGTGAACCCAAACGTGAACATTGCACAAGCAAGTATCCGACTAAAAGTTTTCGCATCAGAGACCTCCGAGGTTTCAAAAACCTCGGAGGTCTTATATGCAAAAAATTTATGGTTACTTAATAAGTTCACGTTCAAGTTCACGTTCACGTTCACGTCCGAGTTCACGGCCTCCCAACAAGGAGTCCCAACATGATGTTCCCCTCTGTCATGATCATTGATGATGAACCGTCCATCCGTCAGTCTTTGAGCGGCCTTCTTTCAGATGAAGGATTTGAAGTCACCACAGCGTCCAACGGATATGAGGCATTGAAGATCATTGACTCGGACGCTCCCGATCTGGCCCTGCTGGACATATGGATGCCCGGAATTGACGGCATTGAAACCCTGAAGGAGATCAAAAAGGAGAATCCCTTCATCCAGGTGGTCATCATCACAGGACACGGAACCATCGAAACCGCTGTGAAGGCCACAAAGCTGGGTGCCTATGATTTCATTGAAAAGCCCCTCTCCATTGACAAAATCCTTGTGACCATCCACAATGCCCTGAACTTCAGGCGGCTTGAGGAGGAGAACAAGTATCTGCGCAAGAAGATGATCGAAAAGCATTCGATCAACGGGAACAGCCTGCCGGTCTTAGCCCTGAAAAAGCAGATCGCCACCGCGGCCCCCACGGACAAATGGATACTGATCACCGGAGAGAACGGGAGCGGAAAGGAGTTGGTGGCCCGCACCATTCATCAGTTCAGCCCCCGTGCCAATCAGCCGATGGTGGATGTGAACTGCGCGGCAATTCCTGATGGGCGGATGGAGACCGAACTGTTCGGCCAGGAAAAGGGGGCGTTTGCAGAAGATCCGGCCCGAAAGAGAGGCAAATTCGAGCTGGCCAGCTCAGGAACGCTTTTTCTGGATGAGATCGGCGACATGAGTCTCAAGACCCAGGCAAAGATGCTCAGAATGCTGGAGGAGCAGAAGTTTCAGCGCGTCGCCGGCGGCAGGACCATCAGCGTGGATGTCCGGATCATATCTTCCACCAACAAGGAGATTGAAAAGGAGATTGAAAAGGGGAACTTCAGAGAGGATCTCTATTACCGGCTCAATGTGATCCCCATCCGGGTTCCGCCGCTGAGGGAGCGATCCGAGGATATCCCTGTGCTGGTGGAAACCTTTCTCGATGAATGCGTCAGGCTGCATCACTGCAAGAAAAAGCGGATGACCCGGAATGCCCTGAAGATGCTCTCCGGCCATTCATGGCCCGGGAATGTCCGGGAACTGAAAAACCTTGTCAGCCGTCTGGCAATCATGCTGGACAAGGAGATCATCGAGGCATCGGACATCCCTCCGCCGTATCACCCGGCCCCGGGAGAAGGGTGCGCCTCGGTGGAGGCAAAGTTGTTTTTCATTGATCATCTCGAAGAGGCAAAAGAGACATTCGAAAGAGAATTCATCCAAAGAAAGCTTCTGGAGAATGAGAATGACATGGATCGAACCGCGGGGATGATCGGGGTGGAGCGGAGCTATCTTGAACGGAAGATGAGGAAGTGGATGAAACGTGATGCGTGATGCGTGAGACGCCGCTGTCTCACTCAAAGAAAGACTGTGAATGTGAGACGAGTCCAGAACGCGCTTGAAAAACAGGAGGAGAGAATGAAATCATTTGTATTTTTCTTTGTTGTTCTTATGTCAAGTACTGTTGCAACAGATGCAAAGCCGCTGACCGTCGGATTTCTTACCGGGATTGGTGGTTTGGGAGATCATGGATTCAATGACATGGCTTATGCAGGCTTGGCAAGAGCAAAAAAAGAATTTGGCCTGAAACTGATCCCCATACAGCCCAAAAATGTCAATGACACGATTATGCAAAGGCTGCTCAAAGAGAAACCTGATGTGATTGTCTGCAATGGATTTGAATGGATTGATCTCGTAAAAAAATATGCCAGGCTCCATCCTGAGACACGATTTGTCGTCAATGACATTGAAGTCAAAGGTTTCCCCAATGTGGCATCCATTCTTTACAGTCAGCACGAAGGATCTTTTCTGGCCGGAGCATTGGCCGGATGGATGAGCAAAACAGAAAAAGTCGGATTCATCGGAGGAGTGGACCATCCCGTAATTCATGCCTTTCGCGTTGGATTCCGGGAGGGCGTCAGGTATGCGAACCCGCAGGTGAACGTGATGGAAGTCTTTATTGCGCCTGAAAATGATTTTTCCGGATTTGACAATCCCAAAAAAGGACATCGCGTGGCAACAGACTTTTATCAGAAAGGTGCTGACATAATCTTTGCCGCAGCCGGAACAACGGGAAACGGGGTCATCTGGGCGGCTCAACAGCAAAAAAAATTTGTCATCGGCGTGGACAGTGATCAGGACCACATGGCGAGAGGCCATGTTTTGACAAGTATGATGAAACGGCTGGACCAGGCCGTTTTTCGGGAAATCTCAAGAATTCAGAAAGGAGAGTTCAAAGCAGGCATTCATTTTTATGGAATCAAAGAAAAGGGGGTGGGTTTGAGCAAGATGAAATATACCAGACACCTGATTCCAAAGAACATTTTGGAAAAATTGGAGGACGTTGAGGCAGGAATCAGATCAGGAAACATCCGAGTGACAAATTATCTGAAAAAAACAGAATTTTGATCCAGTTTGTAGTTCCGCCTTCAGGCGGTGTGACACCGCCTGAAGGCGGAACTGCAAACTGGGGGGAAATCCGGGTACTTACAGAAAATTTATGGATAGGCACTTATGAACTTCACCAGCAAACTTCGATTCAAAATCATTTTCGGCATTTCAGTCATTTTGGGGATATCCCTGTTCGGAGTCGCTTATCAGACCATCGTGGAGCATCGGCAGCAATTGCTCGAAACGCTGAAAGTTCAGGGGGAAAATTTGACCAAGCTCTTGGCGAAAACCAGCAAAGGTCCGATTGAACGATTTATTTTCTTCCGATTGCAGGAACTGGTCTTCGAAATAGAGCAATTTCCCGAGGTTGCCTTCTGTGAGATCAACGATCCTGATGGGCGATCCTTTTTGGAAGAAGTGGTTGAGATCAAAGAAGAGCGTTTTGTCAAAAAAACTCGTCAGACCGGGGATGACATCCTAATTATCGAAAAACCGGTTCTCTCAGGCACCGAACTTCTCGGCAAAGTGGAGATCGGCTTTTATTTGGATGGTGTGCGGCAGAAGATGAGGAAAAAAACCGGTTACCTGATAGCGGCTTTTCTGGGAATTTTGGGGTGTGTGGCCCTCATCCTCTATGCATTTCTGTCCCACTTTTTTGTTTCTCCTGTTGTCAGGCTATCCAAAACAGCAAAGATATTGGCAGAGGGGGAATTCATAACCACTGATATCGCTCAACGGAAAGATGAGATCGGCCTGTTGGGAAAATCATTCAACCATATGAGTCGGAATCTGAAAAATCTTTATCAGAAACTTGAGGAATACAATGTTCATTTGGAAAAGAAAGTGCGGCAACGGACACAGGAACTTCAAAGCACACTCGGACAACTGGAAAAACGACACCGACAATTGAAAGAGGCTCAGAATCAGCTCGTCCAATCAGAAAAAATGGCCGGATTGGGGTCGCTGGTGGCGGGTGTGTCTCATGAGATCAACAATCCCATAAATTTTGTGCAGTTGGGCCTTTACAGTTTGGAGAGTGATCTTGTCAGACAGAAAGAATTCCTGCTGGAACTTTTGGAAGAAGAGACCGACATCATAAAAATTCTTCATCAGCAATACAGTCAAATTGATGGTGCCATCCGGGACATTACGGAAGGTAGTGATCGCATCAAAACGATTGTCAAGGATTTGCGGACCTTTTCAAGGCTTGATGAGGCAGAATGCAAATCCGCCAACATCGTGGAAAATCTGCAGTCCACCCTTCGGATCACTCAAACTCAGTATAAAAAGAATGTGCAATTTCAGACGGACTTTCAATCGCGATCGGAGTTGGAATGCCGGCCTGCCAAACTCAATCAGGTTTTCATGAATCTGATTGTCAATGCCTGCCAGGCGATTGAAAAAAAACAGGAGGAGAATGGAGAGGAACAACCGGGAGTGTTGATGATCCGCACCTTTGAGCAGGGAGACATTCGGGACAGATGGTTGGCCATTCAGTTTGAGGATAATGGTTGCGGAATGACGGAAGATGTCAGACAGAAAATCTTCGAGCCTTTCTTCACGACCAAAACCGTGGGTGAGGGCACGGGGATGGGGATGTCCATCACCTATGGAATCATCAGGGAGCATCGGGGATCCATTGAAGTCGAATCCGAATCGGGAGAAGGAACGATCATCACGGTATATCTGCCTTTGCAAACCACAGGATAACAGATGGCTTTAAGATTAAAAAAATCAGCAGCTGAGAAAGTGCATAAGGAAGAGTCAACGATCAAAAAACACACTCTTCTGCTCGTGGATGATGAAAAAAGCAATTTGTCTTCGCTCTGTCGCATTCTGTCACCCTGGTATGCCATTCTCACTGCTCAAGATGGCCATGAGGCTCTTGAATTGATTCAAAACGAAAAAGAGCCTGAGCATATTCACCTGATCATCTCTGACCAACGGATGCCGCGGATGACAGGTGTCGAGTTTTTTGAAAAGACCATTCCCATCATCCCCGAGACGATTCGGATGATCCTCACCGGATTTACCGACATTGATGTCATCATCAGCTCAATCAACGAAGGTCAGATTTACAAATTCCTCACCAAACCCATAGAAGCTCATGATCTTCTGATTACGGTGAGACGCGCGCTTGAAGCGTATGAGTTGGAACAGGAAAATCTCCTGCTGTTGGAAGAACTTAAAGCACTTAATGCATCCCTGGAAAAAAAAATCAAAGAGCGTACTCTGCAACTGGAACAGGCCAATCAGAAGTTGGAACGGTTGTCTCAGATCGACGGTCTGACCAAAGTGTACAACAGACGACATTTCGACATCCATCTCGACATGGTGTGGCGGGAACATATGCGCAACAATCTGCCTGTGTCTCTGATCATGGTGGACATTGACGATTTCAAGAGATACAACGACACCTATGGGCATCAGGCCGGTGATGACTGCCTCAGAGCGGTCACCCGGGCACTGGAAAGCACTTTGCGCCGGTCCTCGGATTTTCTGGCCCGGTATGGTGGAGAGGAATTTGCGGTGATTGTCAAATGTGACATTGATGGCGCACAAAAATTGGCTGAAAGACTCAGGCTCGCAGTCGAAACCCTGCAGATGGAACACCGTCAAACGCGGTACCGTATTGTTTCCATAAGTCTGGGGGTTGCCAGTTTGGTTCCCACCCGGAACACCGACATGACGAAGCTGGTCGAAATGGCTGACAAGGCCCTTTATGCCAGCAAACACGGCGGACGGAACCGCGTCAGCATCGGAAAATCGGTTGGGTCATAGCTGGCAAATGCAGGTGTCCCTGTTTATTTTGCTACCATCCAATCCCAAAGTGACGCAGACGTGGATTCCTTGAACGTCAACCCGAACGTGAACCCGAACGTGAGCCTGAACATTCATTTGCGGGGAGGTTCAAATGCACGTTCAAGTATAAGTTCACGTTCACGTTCACGTTCAAGTTCACGTTCAAGCTCACGTTCACGATCTGTTATAATCGGCAAAATCATTCAAACGTGAAATAGGCCGTCTTATGCTTCTGGCCGTCGTATAGAAACTCCACCCGCCACTGACCCACAGGCTTCGTTTCAAGGGATTTGGCTGAAATGTCAACCCAGACACACCCGCGCCGGACATCCTGACTGGCTGAACCGAGGTTGGACTGCAACAGCTCGTTTGCAGGGGTGTGCCACCTGAACTCATAGAGCTTGTCACGTTCAAGGTCATGATAATAGATCCAGGCGGTGATCTTTGAATCCTCCTTGGAAAAGGCGGAGTCAGAGACCGGTGCGTTGCAATTGTTCCCTTGGTCATACGGTTCCCGGGTGAAAAGGAAGTCCGTGATCCCAAAGCCGGCATCTGCATATTCAAAGGTGAAATGCCGCTGGTCATAGACTTGGCCGTCATAGTAAAATTCCACCCGCCATTGCCCCGGCGAATACTGTTGAAGCTTCTCTGATGAGATGCTCTCCCAGACGCATCCGTTGCTGTTGTCGGTGCGGTTCGGCGGGTTCGCGGAGGTCTGGGCCAGCTCGCCGGTGGGGGCATGCCATCTGAACTCGTATGTCTTGTCCGTGTCGAACCGGTAATACCGAAGCCAAGCGGTCACCTCCGAGTCATCACCATCAAAAGCGGTCTCCGCCGTCGGACGTTGGCATTCATCCGCATTCGGAGAGGAAGCGGTGAGAATGAAGTCCGCCAGTTCAAATTCCGTCTGGGCAGGCGTGAAGGTGAACGTCTCTTTTCCGTACAACGTGCCGTCATAGTGAAACTCGATGGTCCACAGACCCGCTGCATACTCGCCAAGGGCCTCCGCTGTCATCCTGTTCCAGAGACATCCGGACCCGGCCAGATCACTGCTGTCAAGAACCGTGTTGGTCTTCACAAGGGATCCGTCCGGGCCGTACCATCTGAATTCATAAGGCTTTCCCTTTTCAAGATCACGGTACCGGAGCCAAGCCGTCACGCCGTCATCCGCATCACCGAAGGACGTCCCCGGACCGGGTGTCTGACACGCGTCCGGAAGCGTCTCGGCTGTCAGAAGAAATGCCGTCACCTCAAATGCCTTGGGACGGGTGGGAGTGAAGGTGAACCGCTTTTCCCCGTACTTCTCGCCGTCATACAGGAATTCCACCCGCCATTGGCCGGATCCATATTCCCGGAGTCTTTCTGTTGGGATGCCGATCCATGAGCATCCGTCCTTGAGGTCCGCGGCGTGAGAACCGGTGTTCTTCTCGGCGAGATCGCCATCCGGGGCATACCAGTTGAATTGGTATGCCTTGTCGCTCTCCGCGTGACGATAATCCGCCCACACGAACAGGTCGCCAGCGGTGTCGTCAAAAGCGGTTCCGGAAGAGGAGGGGGCCTCGCATGCCGCTTTTGGAGATTCAGTAGTCAGCAACAGATCGTTCAACTCAAACGGGGTTGCATAGTCAAAGGTGAAATTCCCGTTCCAGCGTCGCTGCCCATCGTAGTGAAATTCAACGGTCCATTGACCGGGGGAATAGAGTAGTAGGGTCTCAACAGAAATGCCTCCCCATGAGCATCCGGTGCCAGCATCATTGAGATGTGTGTCTCTGTTCGTCTGGGCTGGTTCGCCATCGGACTTGGGAGGATACCATCGGAACTCATAAGTTTTGTCGCCGCCTTCGATGTTTCGGTAACGCATCCAAGCGAAGACATTTCCATCGCTCTCTGTGAACGCGGTTTGGGAAGGCGGTTTCGTCTCGCAGACCTCCCCGGGTGTCTCTCCGGTGAGCGTCGAGTCTGTGATTTCAAACCCGGGGCCGGCCTGATCCGAGGCAAAGGTGAAATAGGCCTCCCGATGGAGCTGGTCATCATAGTGAAATTCGACCTTCCACTGACCTGAACCATGGTCCCGAAGGGTTTCCACCGGCATGCTGCTCCATGAACACCCGGCAGTCACATTCTCCTCACGGGTCCCCCTGTTGTTCTGAGCGAGAATGCCGTTGGGATTGTACCATCTGAACTCATAAGATTTGTCTTTTTCAAGGTGACGATAACGCACCCAGGTCCTCACCTCGGCGTCGTTGTCGGTGAAGACGCTTCGGGATGCCGGGGTTTCGCATTCCGATTTCGGAGAGTCCGCGGTGAAGACAAATTCCGTCACGTCAAAATCCGTTCCCCAACTCTCCGCGGAGAAGGTGAAGGGTGTCTCCGCCTGCTTCTCCCCGTCGTAGTAAAATTCAATGGTCCATTCTCCAGGCGCATGTTCCTGAAGCTTCGCAGTTGGGATGCTGACCCAGGAACATCCTTCCACGAAATAGTTGTCGCGTGACCCCTCATCGGTCTGGGCCAGTGTGCGCTCAGGGCTGTACCATCTGAACTCGTAAGGCTTTCCGCTCCTGAAATGCTGATAACGGACCCAGGCGATCACCTTTGTGTCATCCTCACTGAACGCAGTTTCAGATGCGGGCGACTGGCAGTTGTCCGGCGGAGATTCGCGGGTGAGCGTCAATTCTCCGACATCGAAGGCCGCATCCCCGGGGATGCCTGTTCCCCATTTCACCTCCGCAGTTTGGGGCGGCGCCGTGGTTTGAAGCCCCTCATCATCTGTCACCGTAAGACCAAAGGCGTATGTTCCTTCGCCCGGCAGGGTCCACTCGGTTTTCACG
Organism: Desulfobacterales bacterium; assembly: GCA_029940115.1. GTDB lineage: Bacteria > Desulfobacterota > Desulfobacteria > Desulfobacterales > 4be13 > JAOZRQ01. Next base: position 1,443 of record JAOZRQ010000199.1, on the reverse strand, counting down.
CCTTCTTGGACCGTTCCCGGGTCCTCCGAGTTGGTCCATTGATATCGGGTGATCGTGCCGTCAGGGTCATACGACCCGGACGCGTCGAGTGTCACCGTCAGCGGCTCGGTGTCCGAAGTGAGGGCCGTGGTGAACTTGGCCACCGGCGCCTGTGCGCCTGTCAGCGAATATTCATGCCGGACATACCGGTTGGTCAAGCGGGCATTCCCCTTCTTGTCATATATGCCGTCATTCGGCAGGTCCGAATACACATCAACGTCAGGAACAGAGACATGGAAGAAGTTCACATCAACCCTTCCGCTAGCGTCAAACCAGACTTTGACAAAGAGGTCCGGATTGTTCTCATTTCCCCAACCCACGTCATCGGGACTGGCGTAGAAATGGCCCCAGACCACCTGATGACCGCCTGAGGTGAGGCTCTCCCCTCCTTTCCGCCAGATTGCGCTGACCGGGCCCCTTTCAACGGTATGGATGCGTGATCCGATCCTGAAGTTCCTCGGGATGGAGTATCCCGGCGGGTTTCCTGTCGGCGAATATCCTAAAGGGGATTCTCCGTTCTCATGCTGTTCATCCATGTACGCTTGGCCATCTTGGTAGTACTGCCGGATGTACCGCTTCTCCAAGGTTGTCATGCCCTGCTGATCCGGGTTCCCATTGTAGGGGTAATCGGACCAGACCTCAATGTTCGGGACAGAGACATGGAAATAGTTGACATCCACCCGTCCGTCACGGTCAAACCACATCTTGACAAACAGCTCCGGGTTCTCGCGGCTTCCCCAAGTGACCTCCGAAGGGTCCGCGTAGAAGTATCCCCAGATCACATCTCCCGCGTCCGTGGTGCCTCGGCCCCCCTCTTCCCAGACCGCCTCGATGGCACCTTTTCCGACGGTGTGAATCACCGCCTTTATCCAGAGATCCGAAGTGACCTTGACGCCGCTGCCGTGGGCTGTGCCAGCAAAGAGACCGGCCGCAAGCAGCGTCATGATGAATACCATGTTTCTTTTCATACAATACCTCCTTGATATGGAAAAAGATTGTTCCAACCCAAATTGAGCGATTCTTTGGCCTGAACATGATTCCTTCCCTGCAATTCCAAGGGTTCGGCGATTTTCGGGCTTTCACCCATTGGGTGAAAGCCCTGAAATGGGCAAACCCTTCAATGTCAGAACATCAGCCAGTTTTGCTGACAAGAATCGCTCAATTTAGGTCCAAGAAACTAAGTTTTTTCCTCCCATGTAAACACGGACATGCCCGTCGCCCATGGGCGTGAACATGCATGTGAGCATGTGAGGTGCCCGCAACGGGGCAGGGGCAGGGGCTCCGTTATAATCAGCGGATATGTTTCTCAATCGCCTTCCGATCCCCGGGCAGTTACGTCACGCCCCGTTCTTGACGATTCCTGATGGGCGCATTTGCAAGTTGGGGGAATTGTCCCGGAGGGAC
>JAOZRQ010000731.1 GCA_029940115.1 Desulfobacterales bacterium | reverse complement strand
CTTCATCAATCACCTCCCTCACCGAATGCTTTTGGCTGATCGGAACGGAATGATGGTAATATTTCCAGGCCTTCGGCTTCAGCCTGATGCGCCACCTCTCCCCCTCCTCGTCGCTCCAGGCGAGATGCATGCGGGGTGGGTTGGAATCATAACCGGGTTTGAACACATGCAGTCTGGCCAATCTGATCCGGGAGAGGGGCCAGAGCCAGAAGATCCTTGCAGGAGGGAGAAAAAAACATCCGTTCCTGTCGGTGACTGTTTCCCGGGCATCGGCAAAGACATCTTCCAGAAAGGAGTGGGAAAGGACTATGCACGAAAATTCCCACTCCCCGGCAACAGACGCACCTGCGACAGGCTCTCCTGTGTCGGCATCAATCACCTTTCCCCAGTAAGGGCCGTCCCAGTAGTAAATTCCGAGAACGGAACCGTTCATATGCAAGGTTATGACGCTCAGAGCCACAAAACATGCGAAAGCACGGCCCAACATGCCTCTCCTCTGGAAACGCCTCACACCTTCTTTATATGTGACAGCAAATATTGCGAAAACGATTTCCCATTTCAGAAGACAGAACACAAATGACATCGGAGAAGAATCCAATATGCACACCAGATAGCGAAGTCCGTCCCACATTTCGCCGAGGATGAGGACGGCAACCAGGATCCTCGCCAGAAGCAGACACACTCCCTTCGGATTGTCAGATTTTGTCCGTCCCATCACAAACTCACAGAAGTTTGTCCCCCTCTTCCGGAGATGCTCCGCAAACCTGCGGGCAATGAGAAACACCGCAAGGAATGCGATTCCCCATTTCGCCAGGAACCAGATCAGAATCTGCTCCGATTCCCTCATGCCAGCCGGTGCGCTTCTCATATGACGGAACTGCTCATGCACATCGCCGACGACAAAGACGGCGACTGCCAGACTCGTTGCCAAGAGGCACAGACCTTTTCGTGTCTTTGCGCTGCCTCCGATTCCGACCATGAGATCATAGATTTTCATCAGCATCCACATGTAAAACCTCCTCCGACAGACCCTGCCGATCTGAAACATATGCGGGATATCTCCGGCCGATCGCGATGTTGCGAAGAGGATTCAGAAGAACCGTATCTTCCACAAGCCGTCCGTGTCCCTCTCAAAGATGAGATACGAGCTGACGGTCATCGCCTCGCCGTTTACAACCACATCCGCATCGATCACGTACCGGGCCCTGGCGTGGGAGTATTCAAGAAATCTTATGCGGTCAATGCCGGGAATGATCTCCCCCATATGCTCCTCGGGCAGGAGACGGAATGCCTCGTCGTAGGCAGCCTTCCGTTCTGAAATGAAGTAGGAGAGGGAACGGTCAATGTCGTTTCCCCTCAGGGCCGATCTCATCTCATGCCACCTCCCGCCCAGAAGGGCGTCCAGATTCGCTCTGTCCATGACCGCAATGGCCATGGCATCCGTATAAGTGTGGTCTCCGCTGTCTTGGGATGTCGCGGTGAGGAGATGGATCCCCTCCGTCCCCATCCGGACCCTGTACCTCCTAAGGCCGGGCTCGCCGCCCGTGGGCTCCGGGCGCACCTCCTCCGGGCCTGTGCAGGTGAGGACCGGGTCATCGGGGAACTCAAAGGTCCCCCTCAGCTCCAGCACGGTCTCAAACGGCAAAAGTCCAGATTCCGCATTCGCTGTCAGCCATATCCGGTCATCCAATGTTCTCCCAAAAAAGGACGACCAATGACATTTGTCCGCCGTGTTGCCGTTCATGTCGGTCGCCACGACCGTCATTTTGTTGTATCCCTTCCCAAGAGGCACATTCGCCACGAACTCGTTGTCATGGACCCATGCCAGAACTCCGTTCACCGTCACGCCCACGCCGTTCCACATTCCCGCGGATCCGGTCAGGGTGCCCCGGACAGTGACACTGTCCCCCCTCAGTTCCTTTTCAGCAAAGATTTCTCCCATCCCACCGACTTCGACGGTCCGATCCGACACGTCCCCCCATCCCAGGGACCCGCAGGGGCTGTCGGGGCTGCGGTCGAAGCCCAGGCTGACCCTCATCTGCCGATTGCCGACATGTCCCTGGGGGATATCAATGGTGTGTTCGAAGGTCAGGAGCCTGATCGGATCCTCGGACACCTGCCGGGAGAGGGCCGCGACGCATTCGTTCCCCTCGGGGCCGCATTCCCCGTCCTCCTCGCCACCCTCGAAGGTTCCGTCCTGATTCCAGTCCACCCAGACCTTCAGGTGCTCCCTGCTGTCGCCGTCCTGCCAGCAGACCCGTTCGTCTTCGATGAGTGTGCAACGGTCGTCGGCCAGTCGCACATCCACAGTGAGAGTCAGCTCCGCCCCCCCGACATTCCATTCGACGTTCTCTATCCACTCATGGGTCTGGTCCGCATGCTGCTCGCAGTAGCCGGCAGCCGAGGACTGCACGATCTGTCGGGGCGCCCTGCCCTCTCTGGAAGGGTGTTCCCCGGCGGGTGCCGTGTTCGTGATGCAGGGGATCGCCAGAAGGATCGCGGCGATCAGCCGCATCAGGTTTCTTCCAAGATGTCCTTCCATGTCTCTCCTCCTTGTCAGTTGTCTGTTGATTGTGGGCGATGGACGACCGACGACGGTTGTCGGCGACTCACGCATGAGCCGTCGCAGTTTGTCGACGCGAGGGATCGCCCGTCCCTCGCACTTTCTTGATTCCGGAGTGCCAAACCCCCGATGAAAGATGTCGAGGGCATGCTTGCAGTTTGGCAGTGGGCGAAACTGAAAGTTCCGCACTCCAGACCGACCGGGAGTGCCAAACTTCCAGTTTGGCAGTGGGCGAAACTGAAAGTTCACTCCAGACCGACCGGGAGTGCCAAACTTTCAGTTTGGCAGTGGGCGAAACTGAAAGTTCCGCACTCCAGACCGACCGGGAGTGC
>JAOZRQ010000730.1 GCA_029940115.1 Desulfobacterales bacterium | reverse complement strand
GCTCGGAGTCGTCGACGCCCGGCAGACCCCGTGCCCGCTCCCGTCGGATTGCCAAATCCGGCGGAATGGCGGTTCGGATTTGTCAATCCGAACCGAGCGCGGGGTGAGGCCGACGGGGTTTACCGAATACTTACTTACAGTTGAAAATCGTCAGATCCAATAAAAACAGTGGGTTACAAAAAGTGTCCGAAGTATTGCCCAAGGAAAATTCTGGAAAACTTATGGCCAAGTACTTATAACCCAAATTGAGCGATTCTTTTCAGCAAAACTGGCTGATGGCCTGACATTCGGGGCCTCGCCCATCTTGCGCCTCTCACCCAATGGGTGAAAGGTCGGAAATCGCCGAGGCCCCGACATTGCAGGATCAGAGTCATGTTCAGGTCAAAGAATCGCTCAATTTAGGTATAAGGCGGGAATGCCGGACTGCCCCTACTTATATTCCGCCCGAATTCGCTTCTTGTCGAGCTTCCCCACGCTGGTCTTCGGAATCTCCTCCACAAGGTCGTACCGATCCGGGACGCCGTATTTCGGCAGTTTCCCCTCTCCTGCAAGGGTTTTCATATATCCTTTCAGATCCTCTCCGGTCACCTTCCCCTTGAAATCCGGCTTGAGCACCACCAGCATCGCGGGCCTCTCCCCCCATTTCTCATCCGGCACACCGATGGCCGCGGACTCGACCACCGCCTCATGCTGGCTCATCAGGTTTTCCAAGTCCAGCGAGGAGACCCATTCCCCGCCGCTCTTGATCACGTCCTTGATCCGGTCGGTGATCTGGAGATACCCCTCCGCATCAATGTAGCCCACATCTCCGGTGTGCAGCCAGCCGTTTTTCCAGAGTTCCTCAGTCTTTTCAGTGGATTTGAAATAGCTCTGGGTCAGCCAGGGCGACCGGAGCACCACCTCGCCGGTGGACTTTCCGTCATGGGGAAGGGCCGCGTCGTTTTCGTCAACCACCTCGAACTCGGCAAGCGGTATCGGAAGGCCGGTTTTGACGACGATGTCCAGCTTTTCATCCTCATCCCAATCAAGCATGTGCGCCTTGGGAACGCCGAGGCTGATGACCGGACAGGTCTCGGACATGCCGTAGCCGGTGTAAACCTCTATTCCCATATCCCTTGCCGCCTTGGCCAACCCCTTTGGCAACCTCGCACCGCCGATGATCACCTTCCACCGGGAGAGGTCGAGTTGTTTCACCGCAGGGCTGTTCACGAGCATCTGCAAGATCGTCGGCACACAGTGGGACCAAGTGACCTTCTCCGTCACGATCAGCTTCAACAGCATCTCAGGCTCATATTTGCCCGGGTAGATCTGCTTCACCCCAAGTAGCGTGGAGACGTATGGCAACCCCCAGGCATGGACGTGGAACATGGGGGTGATCGGCATATACACATCATCTGATCTGAACCGGCCGATGGTATCGTATGAGCCGACCGCGACAGCCACCGAAAGGGTATGAAGCACCAGTTGACGGTGGGAATAATGCACCCCCTTGGGCAGACCGGTGGTTCCTGTGGTGTAGAAGGTGGTGGCCTTGGTGTTCTCATCCAGGTCAGGAAAGTCATACACCGGAGCCGACGTGTCCAGCATCTCCTCATATACCGCGTCTGTGGTTAGTTTCGTGTCCGGGATCGTTTCGTCCTCAGAGATGAGAACGACCTTCCCAACGGTCTCCAGCTTGTCCCGGATGCCTTCGAGGATGGGAAGGAAATCGGAGTTGATCAGGATCATGCTCGCTTCCGCGTGATTGATCGTATAGACGATCTGGTCTGCGGAGAGACGCCAGTTCACGGTCTGCAACACCGCGCCCATCATGGGGATCCCAAAGAAGCATTCCAGGTACCGGTGACTGTCATAATCAAACACGGCCACGGTCTCCCCCTGTTTCACGCCGAGGGCCTCAAGGCCGTTCGCGAGCCGGTTGATCCGCTCATACAGGGTCTTGTAGGTATAACGGACTTTGTCCCTGTAAACGATCTCCTGATCCGGAGAATAGATAAGCGGGGTGTTGAGCAATTTTTTGATGATTAGGGGATACGCGTAATGCTCTCCTCGCTGATAAGTTTTTTCTGGCATGTTACCTCCATAAACTGTGTACAGGACAAAAAGTCGGGAATGGACGAGAAACCCGGCCCCCCGATAAAAACGTCGGGGGCAAGCTTTTTTCCCAAACGACCGACTTCCCAACTGCAGGAAAAAGCCGGGTTTCTTTCCTCAATCACTTTTTTTGTCCTGTTTAACATTGTTGCGGTGGTAGCTCTTTTCAGGCTTTGGAAAACACCTTACAGCATATTTTGGTGGTCTATCCTCATTTTATTTGTATTAGATTGGTTGACGGGCGAAACTGTTAAAACAGCAACGGCTGAAAAATCAGGGCAAAGCGTGGTCAGATTTTGGATTTGGGCTAATATGTTCATTTGTCCACCCTTTTCCAGAGCCGCCAATGCTTCCCTGAACCAGCCCTTAATCAAAATCGCGAGGCATCAAAAGGTGCTTGAAAGAATCATGCAATGTTCGGGCCATCGGGAGCCTCCCATCCTCATTATATGGGATGTTTGCCTAGACAGTAAAGGTTGTAAACCCTTTCAGTTTTTTTGTCACTCCTGCGACCAACCATGGCCTGCGATCACAAAGTTGTAACTCGCAACTTTCACCAAGCAAAGGGACACATACCATTTTTTCACCCACCTGCCAACAGTTTTTTTTGCCATTGAAGTCTGGCAGATCAAATTAAAAAAAATGTTTGTCCCCTCATCCCAAGCTGCCAATGTTTCCCGAACTGGTCTTCCCACCGGACAGCCGGGTTTCTTTCCCCAATCATTTTTTTTGTCCTATACACAGAACTCATCAGTCGCAAGTTCTCGCAACATGCTGAAATCATTGATGCCAGAAAGACAG
>JAOZRQ010000729.1 GCA_029940115.1 Desulfobacterales bacterium | reverse complement strand
GGGCCTGAATTTTCAATGCCGGACGCCGAGACCTGAAGCGGAGAATCTTTCCACGAAGGCGCGTAGAACCAGTCCGCCATGTCGGTTTTTCTTGAAATCCGGGAAGATTGGACGTCTCCGGGTCTCGGTGTTTCCGTCGCCTGTGGATGTCGGCCTCCGGGTTCGATCCAGTATCGCCTGCGCTCAAATGGATACGTCGGCAGGGGGATGCGATGACGGTTTTCATCCGCGTGGAAGCCGACCCAGTCCGGGCTCGCCCCCGCGAGCCAGAGCCTGCCGAGCGTGGTGAGCAGGAGGGCCATGTCGGATTGGCGGTCCTTGGGATGGCGCATTGAGGTCAGCACGGTCTGGTCAGGGGTCCGATCCAGATGGCCTGTCGCGAAGGTGCTCAGGGTCTGGCCGGGGCCGACCTCCAACAGAATCCGCTCCGGTTCCTCCAGCAGGCATGTCAGGCCGTTGGCAAAGCGGACGGTCTGGCGCAGATGCCCGGCCCAGTAGTCCGGGTTCGTCGCCTCCGCCGGCGTGATCCAGGTTCCGGTGACATTGGAGACAAAGGGAATCTGCGGCGGATTCAGGCTGACCTGCCTGATACGCTCGGCAAACGGCTCCAGCACGGGATCCATCATCTCCGAATGAAACGCATGGGAGGTGTGCAGGGGCCGGCATATGATGTTCTTCCGGTCCAATTGTCTCTTCAACTCGTCCATCGCGTCCGTCGGGCCCGATATCACGCAGAAGCCGGGGCTGTTGACCGCGGCCAGCGAGACTTTTCCGTCCAGAGGGGCAAGTGGAGTCTCAAACAGAGCCTTGACCTCCTTCTCGGGAAGCGGCACGGCAAACATGGTGCCCCCGGGCCGATCTCCCATCATTCGCCCCCGGGCCGCCACGAGGGAGAGCGCATCCTTTAGAGAAAAGACGCCTGCGAGACACGCGGCCACATATTCGCCGATGCTGTGCCCGATCATCGCCTGCGGACGTATCCCCCACGCGATCCATAACTTTGCCAGCGCGTATTCAATGGCAAAGAGGGCCGGCTGTGTCATGGTCGTGTGACTGATTTTTCGGACAGCATCTTCTGTCTGTTCCGGTCCCGGATAGAGAACGCTGACCAGATCAATATCCGTAAGCGACCCGAGGATATCCGAACACCGGTCAACCTCCTCCTGAAATACAGGCTCGGCCCGGTATATCTCCAGTCCCATGTTCACATACTGCGCTCCTTGGCCCGAGAACATGAACGCGACTGGCCGCTCCCCCGGCTCCCGGAAGCCCGTGAACACCCGCTTCGGATCGGTTTCTCTCAATACCCTGACGAGCTCGCCCCTCGCCTCCCGCCCCTCGTCTCCCGCCTCCCGCCTCTCGCCCCTCGCCACCATAAACCGTCTGTGGCTGAATGTCTTGCGGCCCACATGGAGCGTATAGGCCGCATCCGCGAGATTCAGCCCGGGGCGTTCCAAATGTTCGGCCAGATTCGCGGTCATCGCATTTAGTGCGGATTCAGTTTTGGCGGAGAGCGTAATTAACTGGCAGGCCCGGGATTCACCCGAAGCATCGGGCGCGGGTGCCTCTTCGAGAATGACATGGGCATTGGTTCCGCCGATGCCGAAGGAACTGACGCCGGCCCGGCGGGGGCCACCTTCCGCGTCCCAGTCGGACAGGACGGCATTGACATGGAACGGGCTGTTCGCAAAATCAATTTCAGGATTGGGCTGCCTGAAGTGGATGCTGGGCGGGATTCTCCTGTGTCTGAGTGCCAGAACCGTCTTTATGAGACTCGTCACCCCGGCCGCGGTGTCCAAGTGTCCCACATTTGTCTTCACCGAACCGATGGCACAAAACCCTTTCTTTCGGGCACCGGTCGAACGGAACGCCTGGGTCAGGGCCTCGATCTCAATGGGATCCCCCAAGGCGGTTCCGGTTCCGTGCGCTTCGACGTATGTGATGGTTTCCAGATCAACGTCGGCAAGGGCTTGGGCCTCGGCAATCACCTCGGCTTGGCCTTCCACGCTCGGCGCAGTGAAACTGACTTTGGCGGATCCGTCATTGTTGATGGCCGATCCTCTGATCACCGCGTGAATCTGATCCCCGTCCGCCAGCGCGTCTTCCAGCCGTTTCAACAGAACGATCCCCACCCCGTTGCCGGAGACGGTCCCCCGGGCATCGGCGTCAAAGGCCCGGCACCGGCCGTCTGGAGAGAGGATGCCCCCCTCCTGATACAGATACCCCTGCTTCTGCGGAACATGGATGGTGACGCCGCCGGCCAGGGCCATGTCGGACTGGTAACCGAGCAGGCTCTGACAGGCCAGATGGACTGCGACCAGCGAAGAGGAGCACGCGGTGTTGACATTGACAGAGGGGCCTCTCAGGTTCAGCTTGTAGGAGACCCGGGTGGGTATGAAATCCTTGTCATTGCTGATGGTGACCTGATAGAGATCCAGCGTTCTGACAAGGTCGGGGTTCGTGCCGATGTTGAAAAACAGATAGGAACTTATCCCCGCGCCGGCATAGACCCCGATCCGGCCTTCGTAATTTTCAGGATTGTATCCGGCCGTCTCAAGCGTCTCCGAGGCGTGTTCCAGAAAGAGACGGTGCTGGGGATCTGTGAGCTCGGCTTCCCTGGGCGAAAAGTCGAAGAACGGCGCGTCGAACATTTTGATGTCATTCAGCACACCCCCTGCTTTCACATGGTTCGGATGAGCCAAGAGCGCGGGATCCGCACCCGATGCCGCGGCCTCCTCATCTGTGAAGAATGAGACAGACTCCTTGCCGTCACACAGATTTTGCCAGAATTCGTCAATGTTCTTCGCGCCGGGGAAGCGACCGGCCATGGCGATGATGGCGATCGGTTCCATGCCGTCGTCGTAATCTGTTTCCGGGTTGTCCATTTTTATTATTTATCCTCCGT
>JAOZRQ010000198.1 GCA_029940115.1 Desulfobacterales bacterium | reverse complement strand
TTCCGAGAGACTGTTTTGTAAGGGAAAGAGCTTCAACACGGATTACCAGAGAGCCGACATCCACGTCCGCAAAGCGCATCCCCACGGTCTGCGGGGAGTGGTTCCTGCCGCTGCCCAGATCCAGGGTCGGATCAGTGAGTGCGACGGTTCCGCTGCCATATTCCTCCGCGTCGTCGGTGCCCGCGCCCACCCGGACCTCGGTGAGGGAGATGTTCCCGTCCGGAGTCGTTCCGGATGCTGCATCCGGAAAAGCGGCTGTCACGAAAAACAGAACATTCACCAATATGACAAAAACAACACTTTTTTTGCAATCTTCCATCATCCCTGCCTCATTTTTTCCTTGAGGGCATCCACATAGTCCAGGTAGTAGTTGTCCTCATTGCGGCCCCCTCCCGGAATCACACGCCAGACCTTCCGGGTGATGATCACATCGGAAATGACCGGTGTCCCGTTGCTTTGGATCACCCGCCCTTTTATCTCACCCAGGCCGCGGAAAAAGATGTCAGCGTCCCTGACATCGCCGGCATAGCGGATCTCGGTGAGGGCCATGCCTCCGTCCCCGTAGTCTCCGCTCACGGCCCGCAGGGAGTAACTGTTCACCGGATATCCCTCAAACTGATATTCTCCGTTCTCATCAGTATGGGTTTCGGCTGTGACACCTGTGTTTCCGACCCACATCTGGACCTTCTGGGAAGGAATCACGGTGGCTTCGTCCGCCTCATAGACCGTGCCTCTCACACTCCCCACCGGCGCCAGCGTGATCAGGACTCCCTCCAGAATGTCACTGCCGGAGAGAATTTCCACCTCCTCCGTGCCCAGTGCGGAGGAATCCGGCCCCTGGGCATAAATCGTGAATCGCCCCACGGGCAGACCTGTGATCTCGAAGTCGCCGTCCTCATCTGTCTCCGTCAGCGTGGGCCCGCCTGCGACCTTTGCTCCGGCCACTTCCCGGCCCAGTGCGTCTCTCACATACCCCCGGACGGTTCCCCCGCTTCCCGGCAGGATCAGGGTGAGGAATTTTTCTCCGTGTTCCTCATCAAGATAGGATTTCGCGTCTGCCTGTTCGTAGGTCGCCTGCCTGAATGCCCGGACTTCCACGTCTCCTGTGGGCACGTTCTCAAACAGGAAGAAACCGCTCCCGTCGGTATGTGCGGAACCCACAAGACCGGTTCCGTACTCTCTTGAATGAAGACCGGCGCCCGTGAGCATCCTGCCTGATATCTGAACCAGGACACCGGACGCGCCGGTTTCGCCGTCTCCCTCCAGAACACGGCCGGAAACTGTTCCGTAAAGAGTCGGGGAGATCAGCACAATGTCCTGGGTCACTGTCATCTCTGCCGCGGGAATGTTCACCGTGACCACACCTGTATATGCATCGCTCTGCCGGATGACCTGAAGCACCAGGTTGCCCACTGCCACACGGGGCACGGTGTGCTCCGTACCGTCAGGAGCCTGAAAATTGCGGGGAAATGCATAGTGACCCGAACTGTCAGCCCATGACTGGTATGATTCGCCGGTGCTCATGTTTTTCGCATGCACATGCAGCATGGGAACAGATGTGCCAGGATCGCCGCCCATGACAATGTCACCCTCCTCATCACACACCGTCCCCTTTATGCCCCCGAAGCCCCGTATGATGATGTTGAGGATCATATGCTGACCCTCGTGATGAATCCGGGTCGATGCCTTGCCGGTCTCTCCGGTCATGGGATCGGTGGCCTCCAGCTTGAAGTTGTCTGTTCCGGACGCATGGTTCTCGTTCAGCCAGATATCCTTGTTGTCGGCAGTATGTTCGTTCATCAGCACAAAATCAAGCTGGTACCGCCCTGACGCATCGGCTGTGATTTCGGAGATGACGCAGTCCCTTGTCCATCCTGTTCCTTCGCAGGCCGGGCATCTCACTGGCTGCAGATACCTGATGCGGGCAAAGGGAACGGGTGTTCCCGTGGGCCCCTGAACCATGCCGGAGACCACCCCCGCGCTACCCCGTTCCGGGTCTCCGGCAAGCTCCAAGGTCTCCTCTTCCATTGCCAGGCTCCTCATGTCCTTCACACCGGTCACGGTCAGCTCCCTGCTGACAAGGGAGCCGGCAGGCTCGCTCATCATCAGGAAGACCATGCGGCGGTCCGGCTGAAGCCTGATATCCTTTATATGATGGGCAGGCATATGGTAATTGTCCGTGTTTTCCGCTGTCTCCCCTGTCACCTCCTCGCTGAACAGGACGCCTGCCATTCTGCCCAAGGGGTCTCCTGTGGCAAAACCGGTCTGTGTCGTGGGCAGATTCCCCTTTGCCCATTGCAGCACCCCCGTGAGGGAGGGCGGACTGTCTTCGACAGGAGTGACCGCGGCCGGAGTCAGCGTCTGATCGGAAACACTGTCTCCGTCGGTGTCGATCTCAAAAACAAAAGTGTTGCTGCCGGTCCGGTCACACGTCATTTTGCCGTGGCTGCCGGCAGGCAGGGAAATCAGAGGGTATGTCACCCGGACCATGGCGCCGCCGTCAGGCACGATCAGAGATATCTCCGCACCGGATGTCTCCTCGGGAAAGGCAAATTCAAGGGTGTGGGATTCGGAGACAGGCGAGGCCGCGAGCAGAAGTTCGGCAGAGCCGGTTTCCGAAAGACCGAGACGGCCGGCAAAGGGAATGTCCCGTGCGATCTCCTCATCATTGTTCAGACGCCCGAGAACATTTCCCTCTCCGTCGGTCATCCTGAGATAAACCGGCACACCCCCGGCATTGACGCCAAAGGAGAGATGGGCAGGCTTTGAGGCAGACAGCTCTGCCCAGTTCAGTTGCACCTCGGCAGGGGACCGATTCCCGCTCAACCCGAAATTCCTGACCAGTTGGCCCAGAACGTCAGATAAATTGTGCCCTGCGTCGGCCATCCGGCGGAGGCTGTCAAAAGCATGCATATCCTCTTCCACCGCGGACCTTTCCCCGGGATCAGGATACAGCGTGTCAAGCCGTCCCAAGTCATTGCCGAGGTAATCCAGCAGGATGTCACCCGCTGTGGCCAGCCTGTCCTCGCCGAACCCGGCATGAAGTCCTGCCTGGGCCAGTTTTACCGCACGGTCAAACACATAACTCTTTGATATCCTGGAAATATCAGGAGGAAGACTTCCGGCCGGAGCTGTGGCGACACTGTATGCCTGTCCCAGGAGACGCACCGATGCGAACACGATATCCGGCTCGTCCGGCAGGTAATCCACGGTCCGGGGCAGTATCAGGGTGTCCGGAGAAAGCGGAATCCCGGTGTCTCCGACCCCTGTGGTCAGCACAAAACTCCCGTTGACCCCCTCGTCTGCGAGAAAGACCGTGCCGCCCACCTTCCCTGTGGTGCGGGCCACCAGCCGGTACTCAAATGATTCGGCCTGCCCGGGCAGAAGCGTGTCCAGAGTTCTCAGTCCGCTTTCCCCCTCCTCAAGCCGGGCACCGGAAAGGCTTCTTGTGCTGAGGCTCAGCCGGAAGAGGTTGGCCGGAGAGGAGGATGTGTTGGTGACGGTGGCAAAGATCGAATATGCCTCCCCCTCACGGACCACATCAGGATGGGCCAGTGTCATGCTGAATGTCGGGTTTTTCACCTGAACCGTGCCCGCGGCCCTGCCGGTCATCCGAACCGTGTCCCCGAGCGAGGGAATGAAGAGGTCTCCTGTGATGTCAAAATTCACCAGATGGGTTCCCTCCCTGAGTCCCTCCACCAAAAATTCGGCTTGGTTCGTCCCCTGCGGCATGACGGCGTCAGAGCCTGACGGGTCAAGAAGCGGCAGTTCATCCTTCACGCCGCCTGTCTGAGTTTCCGCCACACGCAGGGGGTCGTCGCCTGTCCCTCTGATGTCGTCGTTCCCGGGGGGAAGTTGAATAGCGGCCTGTGCGTTCCGCAACGTCAGGCCGGAGCCGTCCGGTGCGATGTTCGTGGCCTGAAGAATGACGCTGAAAAACTGGTTGAGAAACGCTATGTTTCCGGGGATGATGATGACACCGCTGACCGGGGGAATCTCGAACTCCCCTTCTTTCTGATCATCCGGGACGGCAAGGGTGAATCCCACCAGTGACAGGTTGGGGATATTGATGTTGCTGAACCGTGCCGGTTCAAAATGGAAGGACGCGGACGGAGGAGGAGACATTGCCAGTCCCTGACTGGCTTTGGGAATCAGCATCGGCAGGTCAATCACCACCTGCTCGCTCCCCACGGTCAGGCCCACATTGAAGTTCATGGCTGTGAAATTGTCCTCGTCAATGACGATCCCCTTTTCCTCAATCTCCTCAAGAGTCAGGGGCCGGGATGTCACCTGTGTGATCAGAAGCTTGTCGATCACGCTGATGATGACGGGCTCAGATGTCGGATCACGTTCCAGGATCAGGTTTCCCTCATCGTCCTCAAGACGCACATTGTACAGAAAATAGTCGCCGGAAACCTTCGGTGTCGGAATCTCCATCAGATGGTTGGGAACACAGGACAGGGTCACAACCTCCCCGCCTGATCCCGGGCCGGTCAGTTCGGCTTTCACCGTCCATCCGGCAGGAAGCCGGGGCAGGGCGTCTGTTCCCGGGAACCCCACGAAGCTCCTGACCGCCGTGGGAAAATTCCTCACTGCGGTCATGGTGGTCTGCAATCCGTCGATATCCGGACGGGTATCAATATTCACCTGCATCCCGAGCACACGGATCTCGGCCGTGCCCAGCGGCTGTGCAGACGACAGGCACGGTGTCAGCACCGCCAGCAAAAATATGGCCATCCAGGTTCCCCTGTGTCCGATCTGTTTTCCCCTGTTCAGCATTGATTTTGACAACATGTTTCCCCCTTATATTAAGAAAGGTCTGATTATAACGCTTTCAGGGGAGGCCCCTGAACATTCTTTGGTCAGATCAAGAAAATGTTTGTCTCTCTTCAAGTTCCCCAACATGTCGGCCATGACCGTCGTTCAGATGCCTCGCTCGGCTTGGACTTCGGCGTGAGCTCAGTCGAACGATTGGCAAATCCAATCCCGCCTGCCGGATTTGGCAATCCGGCGGGAGCAACGTGTGGCGGGCGGCTGGCCGAAACGATGATCAAGGCCGTCTGATTCGGCCCTCAACATCGGCCACCTCTGGACAGAGCTGACGAATACGGGGATAGTTTCTCGCCGTTTCCCTGCCCTTCTCCGCGTCATCCATGAAAACTGGAGAGTCGGCCTTCCTTCTTATAAACCATCTTTGCAGTTCTCCGACAGGAATGGCAGGAGGCGGAAATGAGCAAAGGACTGGGAAAACCGGGAAATGCGGGGAAGCCCTTCTTATAAGCCATCCTTGTAGTTCTCCGACAGGAATGACAGGCGAGAAAGGCGAATCCCCTTCTTATAAGCCATCCTTGTAGTTCCACGACAGGAATGGCGGGAATGGCAGGGGACCAGAAATGACAGCGAAAGGCGGGAAGGGCGGAAGCCCCTTCTTATAAACCATCCTTGTAGTTCAATGACAGGCGAGAAAAGCGGGAAGCCCTTCTTATAAGCCATCCCTGTAGTTCTCCGACAGGAATGACAGGCGAGAAAGGCGAAGCCCCTTCTTATAAGCCATCCTTGTAGTTCTCCGACAGGAATGACAGGCTTCTTATAAGCCATCCTTGCAGTTCTCCATCCTTGTAGTTCTCCAACTCCGGAGGGGCGGGGAAACTCGCCCGAACATGGCCACCGAGGCGGAGTGCGGGGCTTGCCTTGCGAGTGGTGACTCACAAAGCAAGCTTTGCACTCCGGATGGCTCACTCCGGATGGCTCGGAAACCGGATTTCTTTCATCAAAACGGTTTCATCGGAAAAAACTGGGGCACTTCAGGTTGAGGCCCGGCCTCCTCGTGGAAACTCAGGTCTTCCCTCCTCTCCTCCTCATCTGTCATGTTGACAAACAAGGTTTCGCCACCAACAAGCCCTTGGAGGGGGCCCCCGTCGTCGAAGTTCCCAGGTGCCACCTGAACAATGTGATCGCCTTCGCACAACTCCCCGAAGGTGTAGCGACCCGGCTCCCCATCCGTCGGGAAGGTGATCGTGGCCCCCACCAGCTCATCCGCGTCCGGGGTGAGGTCGCCGCTGCCGTCCGAGTCCCGGTAGAGGTTGATCCGGACATCATTGATGCCAGTCTCCGCGTCGGCTTGGCGGACACCGTCCTGATTCACATCGTCCCAGATCGTGCCCGTCAGGCTCAGGTCACATGCGCCGGGAAGCGGGTCGGTCTCATGGAACCCGAAGTCCACGGTGAGGTTGCTGTTCGCGTCGGTGTCGCCATCATCCACCGGCTCGCAGCCGAAAGTCAGCGTGACCGCTTGGGTCACCACGCCATGGCCGGCCATGACCACGCCGTTGTCGTCATGATCCACATTGTCATCCGGGTCCGACTCACCCGGGCTGTTCGCGTGACCCGCCAGCACCTCGCCGGACTCAAAGTTCTCGGGTGCGATCTGGACGATGTAGTCCCCCTCGCCCAGATTCTGGAACAGGTACAGGCCCGATTCGCCATTGAGGGTGAAGGTGATCGCGGAGGTCAGGAAGGTGTCGGCATCCGGCGTGAAATCGCCGCTGCCGTCGGTGTCGCGGTAGAGATTGATCCGGACGTCGTCCATGCCCGTCTCGCTCTCCGGCTGATGGAGACCGTCATTGTTGGCGTCGTTCCACACACTGCTTCCCAAGCTGAGGCTGCACGGGCATCCGGCCTCGCCCTGGTAAACCCCGAAATCGGCCGTGAGATTGGTGTTCGGATCCATGTCGCGGTCATCCACCGGCTCATCCCCGGCTGTCAGCGTCACGGCCTGGGTCACCAGCCCGTGACCTGGCATGGGGAAGCCGTTGTCGTCATCATTCAGGTCGTCGTCCGGATCCGACTCCCCGGGGCTGCTGACATAGCCGCTCAACACCCCGCCGCAGGCGAAGTTCTCCGCCGCGATCTGCACGACGTAGTCGCCTTCGAGGAGATCGTCGAAGAGATACCATCCCGGTTCGCCGTCACGGGTGAAGCTGACGGTCTCTTCCAAGAACTCATCCACATCCGGGGTGAAGTCATCGCTGCCGTCACTGTCCCGATAGAGATTGACTTGGACACCGTTGATGCCAGTTTCGGTCTCCGGTGAATATAGGCCGTCCCCGTCCCTGTCATGCCAGATCCGGTTGCCGAGTCTCAGATTCCGGAAACCCGGGGTCGGAACGCCCCTCCGATGGAAGCCGAAATCAACGGTCAGGTTGGAATTGGCGTCCGTGTCGCCATCATTCACCGGTTCCGTGCCGGCAATCAGGATGACCGCTTGTGCGGTCACGCCTCGGGCGTCCATGTATCCCCCGTTGTCATCGTCATTGATGTCGTCATCCGGATCCGAATCCCCGGGAGAACCGGAATGGCCGTTCAGCACCCCGTTCACCGAGAAGTTCTCCGGATTGATCTGGACCACATACTCGCCTTCGGAGAGATGGTCAAAGCGGTACCATCCCGGCTTGCCCTCATGGGTGACGGTACTCATCTCCGCCACAAAGGTGTCCGTGTCCGGGGTGAATGTGCCGTTGCCGTCGGTGTCCCGATAGAGGTTGACCCGTACTCGGTTGATGCCGGTCTCACTCTCCTCTGAATGGAGGCCATCCGCATTGGCGTCGTGCCAGACCCGGTTGCCGAGGCTGAGGCCGTATGAGCCGTCATGCCAGAGCGCGGGATCCGACGGCAGGAGGGTCAGCGGATTGTCCGTATAGACCGGGAACACGCCTCGCTCGGCCTCGTCCCGCCAGTCCCCGTCTCCGTTCCGATCCCAGGTGCCGTTGGCCTGATTCTCCACCTTGTCGAGATGCTCAGGCACCGGCGTGTGGTACCATATCCTCACCTGACCGCCGTTTCCGGGGAGCGCCCCCTCCCAGACCACCTTGTTCGATTCCGCATCATGCCAGTAGTCGCCGTAGTCGGCCCCAAGGCTCCCCTCCACATAGGAGAGTCCTTCAGGCATGTCGTCTTCGATGTGAACCAGCAATGCGTCCGCATTCTTGTCATTGATCCAGACCATCTCCCAGTGGATCACAAACTCGTCGCCGGATGCGGTCTTGTACGCGCTCGGCGGATCGAACGCACACGGTTCCCAGACCACCACCACGACCGTCGGATCGTTCTCCCGGACGGTCGCGGGATCGTCTGTCGGCTCATCTGGATATTGGTCTGAACCGACCCGTCCCTGGTTTGGAATCTGAGCATGGTCAGGCGTATGGCCAGCGACCGTCACCTGAAACGTGATGGTGGCCTGCTGCCCAGGGAGGAGATCGCCGATATTCACTTGGATCTCGGCATCATCTGCCCCAACGGTTCCCCCTGTGTTGCCGATTGTGCCGGGAATCAGGGAGATGAACCCGTCGGGCCGGTCATGGAATGTGACACCGGTCACCACTTCTTCGCCCGTGTTCACAATCGTGGTCGAATACTCCAGAACATCTCCCGGGTTCACGGAACCGCCGTTGAAGTCCCATACTGTTTTGTGTGCCTCAATCGGCGGGGTGTCGCCCCGGGCAAGGCAAAGCACCGTGGGATCCTCCCCCTCAGGCGTGGTGAGGTCGTCGGTCAATGCTTGGATCCCACCATCTCCATAGATCACCCCCTGATTGACGATCATGGCATTCTGCGGCGCGTCCCCATCTATTCTCACCTGGAAGATGATGGAAGCCGTCTCCCCCACATCAAGGTCAGCAATGGAAGCGCTCACTGTCTCAGAGGACTCGGAGAGATCGGTGACTTGATCTGAGCCAGCGGTCAGACTTCCGTCAATTAGATGGGTATAGACGGGCATGCGTTCCGTCAGGACGAGGTTCTCCGCGGTATCGGATCCGGTATTCCTCATGCTGATCCGACATTCAATGACGTCACCCGGTTCCACTTCCCCGCCGTTCAGGTCAATCGCGGTTTTCACCGATGTGATCGCCGCATCTGAAAAGAGGCCATTTACGGGGCCGATGGCTGTCGGATCATTCGGCGCCCCGGTCTCCGGGAAGTCCGTCGGTTCGTCAGGAATATTTGAACCAGTCACCATGCCTTGGTTCAGTATCCAACTCTCGGGGCGTGCATCCGGTGACAGCTGGGCGTAGTAGGTGATGACCATGCTCTCCTGCGGCGGAATCGTGCCGACCGCGATGCGGATCGCTTCGTCCCCTTCGTTATTGCCGGTGACGATGGTTCCTTGGCTGATCTCAACGGAATTTGGGACAAGCGTGGTCTGCGGGGCTGGGGTGCCCGTGAATACGACGCCGTTGGCCGTTCCCGTGCCTGAATTATAGACTGTGACCGCATACCAGATCACATCTCCGGGTTCAAGAGTTCCGCCGTTTATGTCCACAACCGATTGGGTCGTGTTGCTCAGGTCGGCGAATATGACCGAGGGATCCCGATACCCAAAGTCGGCATCAAGGTTGTCCGCAGATTGGGCAATCAGATCTGTGGCTGAATCCAGAACAGCGTCGGGGTCTGAGAATGCACTCACACCCTCCGGCAATGTCGCGGTTTCCACTTCCACGCGATAGTCGCCCGGAGGCAGGTTCGGGAACGTATAATTGCCGTCCGAATCGGTTATGTCAATGGCGAGCATATTCCCCGATCCGTCATACAGGATGACCCTCACCTCGGAGAGTCCTTCACTCGCAGAGGGGAGGCCGTCGCCGTTTCTGTCCTCCCACACGAGGTCTCCCAGTATGATGGGGGATGACACATGGAGGCCGGCGTCCACATCCGTCATATTATCCCCGGGTTCGAGGGTGACAGCGGTTCGGCCGGTGAGCATCTCCGCATCACTGTCCAGCGCGTCATCATCCCCCTGATTGGCCGGGGTGAACTCATATCCCGCGGGCTTTTCAAAGGCCACCGTGTAGGTTCCCGGGGCCAGCCCGGAAAATTCATAGAAGCCGTCAATGCCCGTGGTGATGCTGGCGAGGAGTTCGGTTCCGGTGTTGTCATACAGGTTCACTTTTACGCCGAAAACCCCGGGTTCATCCGTCTCTTGGATGCCGTTCTGATTCGCATCGTACCAGACCAAGTCACTGATCCGGCCCGGTTCGGCCTCCGGCATGACCATGCCGGCGTCCATATCCGGGTCATGTTGGCCTGCGGAGAGCGTCACGGATTCGGTTCGGCCGGTGGCATCCGCATTGCTATCAGACGCGTCATCGGTTCCCTGGTTCTGCGGGGTGAATTCATACCCGTCAGGCAGAATGAATTCCACTCCATACTCACCCGGGAGCAGGCCACTAAAGAGATAATGACCGGACCCGTCTGTCTTGACCGAGGCGATCACTGCGTCGGCCGCTGGATCAAACAGATTGACGGTTACGCCGGCAATGCCGGATTCGTCCGCATCCTGAATTCCGTTCTCGTTTGCATCATACCAGACGAGGTCGCCAAGGCTTGCGGGCTCGAGTCCCGGGATGAACAGGCCCGCGTCGAGGGTCATGTCGGCTTGGCCTAGGGAGAGCGTCACCGCTTCGGTTCTGCCGGTTGTCGGATCCACATCGCTATCCGACGCGTTGTTGTTCCCCTGGTCCCTCGTGGTGAACTCGTATCCGAGGGGCGGTTCAAACTCCACCCGATAGTCGCCTGCGGCGAGATCGGTGAAGATATAAAAGCCGGTTCCGCTGGTGGTGGTGGTCGAGATGACCTCATCCGTCAGCGGATCGATCAGGAAGACAGTGATGCCCGCGATGCCGGGCTCATTCACGTTCTGGATGCCGTCGCGGTTCGTGTCGTACCAGACAAAATCGCCCAACTTGGCCGGCTCGGGTTGAGAGAGGAAGATGCCCGCGTCCAGCGTGGGATCATGTTCGCCTGCTCCAAGGGTGAGCGATTCGGTTCGGCCGGTGGCGGTGTCCGCGTCACTGTCGGACGCTTCATCGTCTCCTTGGCTCTGGGAAGTGAACTCGTAGCCCGGAGGCAGGTCGAATTCCACCGCGTACTCTCCCGGAGTCAGGCCCGCAAAGACGTACAACCCGGAGGCGTCCGTCACGGTCGTCCCGATCACCGCATTCGTTGCCGGATCGATCA
>JAOZRQ010000009.1:28493-32926 GCA_029940115.1 Desulfobacterales bacterium | reverse complement strand
GTGCAATCCGTGCAATCCACATGATCCGCGGTTCAAACGCGAGGAAACAACACTTGTTTGACATTCCAAGTTTTTCTTGATACCAGGGGAGACGCGTCAAGACGCAAGAAAGGCTGCCCAGTCATCGAGGCTGAAAGGCAATGAGTCTCAAACCGTGAAGGTTGAAAGGCAATGAGACCGCCTTTCCTGCACTCCCTTTGTTGAGCTCTCCCACACTTGAACCGGTACCCTGAAGGCTTGCGCTGAAGCCGGGGATCAATTTTGGGACGACGGGACTTGAGGCCCCTTCTTGTAAACCATCCCTGCAGTTCACAACGGACAAAAGTCTTCTGCCAAAAACTGGGACATGAGTTTTTGCACCAAGGCAAAAAAATGGTGGAAGATGGCGCGTGGGCAACAATCAAACCTGAACCCCACAGCAACCAACTCACCAACTCATCAAACTCACAAACTCACAAACTTGATTTACATAGGCGAAAATCACATCCAGTGTCCTCTCAACTGCGCCCCTGTTCGTGTGAAACACTTGAAAGGCCCGTTCTCCAGCCTTCCGTGCGGTCTCCTCATCGGCCAGAAAGTGGGTGGCCACCTCACAAAAGCTGGTAGCGTCCCTTACCTGAACTGCTCCCCCGGCCTTCAAAAGCATCCCGGATATCTCCGCAAAGTCGCTCATGTCAGGGCCGAACAGAATCGGCTTGGAAAATATTGCCGGTTCAAGCGGATTATGTCCCCCGAGTCGGACAAGACTCCCCCCCACAAACGCGACATCCGCCACCGCGTAAAGCCGTCTCAGGAGTCCGATGACATCAATGACGATGACATCCATCTTCTGATCCGGATGTTGGCTCAACGCCGACAGGGTATGCACGGAAAGTCCCGCATCTCCGAAGAGTCGGCAGACTGAATGGGCCCGTGCCGGATCTCTGGGGACAACGATCATCAGCAGGTCATCATGCGCCCTTCTCATCCGCAGAAACGCATCCGAAAGCACTGCCTCCTCGCCTTTATGGGTGCTTCCGGCCAGTATGGTCCGGTGATGCGGATCGATCTTCAACGCGTGTCTCAGCGATTCGATTTCCGCGTCCGATACCGGATCGTCCGGCTGGTCAAATTTGACGTTTCCTGTGATGATCACCGATTCCGGCGGAACTCCGAGCATTCGGAATCGCCGGGCATCCTCTATGGTCTGGGCGCAGACTTTTGAGAATGTTGAGAACAGGGATTGGCCAAAAAATGACAGCCGTCTGTATCCTCGGAAGGATTTTTTTGAAAGCCTCGCGTTCACCAGAATGACCGGAACATGCCGACGCTCCAGTTCGGAGAGAAAATTGGGCCAGATATCGGTCTCAACCATCACAACCATCGCGGGATCGGCCTTTCTGACCATATGCCTGACAGAGAGCAACAGATCATAGGGAAAGTAAAAAAGGCCGTCCACATATGGTTTCAGACGTTTCTTGGCAATGTCAAATCCGGTTTGGGTGGAGGCTGAGAAGATGATGGGGGTCTCCCCGACGCGCTCCCTCAGCTTTTCAACTAAGGGAACAGCAGAAAGCGTCTCACCCACGGAGAGCGCGTGAACCCATATCGGTTTTCGGGAAGTCGGGACATCCGGAAAAGATGTCAGTCCCAGCCTTGGGAGGAGGGTCTGCCTTCGTTTGTCAGACAAGAGTATCATCGGAATGATGAAGGGAAAACCGATCATGAGGAGCATGACCAGCAGGATGTTGTACAGAACAATCATTTTTTTGCCCCTACTGAAGATTGAAAGTTTGTAGTTCCGCCTAAAGGCGGAACTACAAACCAATATGCCTTTATTTCTGTTTGAAATGCAATCAAAATCTTGCAACCTGTCAATATGGCTTTTCCCTGTTCCCAATCGCATATTTTGAGTTTGATAGTTTCACAGATTTATAAAAAGGACCTGTGTACAGGACAAAAAAAGTGATTGTGAAAAGAAACCCGGCTTTTTCCTGCAGTTGGGAAGTCGGCCAGCTTGGGAAAAAGCCGGGTTTCTCGCCCTTCCCGACTTTTTGTCCTGTACTCAGAAAAAGGACCGTTCTTTTTGTTGTGCTGATGGCAGGCTGTCACAGCCTGCCAGAGACCGAATCACCGGCTGACGTGGTTCTGAGGTTACGGCACAAACCATGTATTCTGTGTTGACAAAAACGAAAAAATAGCTATATTGTAGCTTCATCATCGGCATCCTTCCATTTTGCATGGAAAGCAGTTTGCACTTTCCAGATGGAAAAAGTTCGTAGTTCCGCCTTTAGGCGGTGTCAGACCGCCGAAAGGCGGAACTACGAACTTTTTGGCCTCAGGATGTATTGAAAAACATAATGAACAAAGGAAGTGAAAGCATGAGACCCTATTTTGAAAAGATGACAGAATTTGGCCGTGAATTGAATCAGGGCCAGATCAAGAGCACTGAGGATAATGTCAAGAAGATCAGGGAAGTGGAGGCGCAGATCACCGAGGAGGTGGAGAAGGTCAAACATGCCGGCTTTTCGGAGGAGAAGATCAACGCGAGAGGCATGCTCACCGTGTGGCAACGGCTCAGATATCTGGTTGATCCCGGGACCTGGTGCCCGTTGCACACCATCTACAATCCTGAGAACAACGTCGAGGGAACCACCAACGTGATTGACGGTCTGGGAAAGATTTCAGGCAAGTGGGCTGTGGTCATCGGCTTTGACAACAAGGTCATGGCCGGTGCATGGCTTCCGGGGCAGGCGGAAAACATCCTGAAGGTGACGGACATCTCCAAGCGCCTGAACATCCCCTTGGTCTGGCTGGTGAATTGCAGCGGCGTGAAGCTGACCGATCAGGAAAAATTTTATGCCGGCCGGCGGGGCGGCGGGACCACCTTTTTCAGACACGCGGAGCTGGAGACCCTCGGCATCCCGGTGATTGCCGGCATATATGGGACCAACCCCGCCGGTGGCGGATACCAGGGGATCAGTCCCACCGTCCTCTTTGCCCACAAGAACGCCAACATCGCGGTGGGCGGCGGCGGCATCCTGAGCGGGATGTCGCCCAGGGGGTTTTTCGATCTGGAGGGCGCGGAGGCGCTCATCACCGCGGCAAAGCAGTTCAAGGCCGAGCCTCCCGGGTCCACGAAGATCCACCATGACGCGACCGGCTTCTTCCGATATGTTTACGACACCGAGGAGGGGGTGCTGGACGGTCTGAAGGATTACATGAAGGACATGCCCGGGTATCACCCCAAGTTTTTCCGCGTTGCGGATCCGAAGCCCCCGAGATTCTCCGCTGACGACCTCTACCGCTTGGTTCCGTTCAATCAAAAGCAGATGTACAACTTTGACGAGGTCCTGTCACGTCTGGTGGACGGGAGCGAGCATATGGAATTCCGGCCCGATTACGGGCCTGAGATCTACACCGGCCTGTGCAAGGTGGACGGGTTCCTGATGGGTTGCATCGGCAACCGGCAGGGGTTTCTCGGGGAGAATTATCCCGAATACGCGGACTATCCCGGGATCGGCGGGAAGCTCTACCGCCAAGGCCTGATCAAGATGAACGAGTTTGTCACCCTCTGCGGCAGAGACCGAATTCCGGTCATATGGTTCCAAGACACGTCCGGCATTGACGTGGGGGACATCGCCGAGCAGGCTGAGTTGCTGGGCCTGGGCCAGTCCCTGAACTACTCGATCCAGCAGACCGGTGTGCCGATGATGCTGGTGGTCCTCAGAAAGGGGACCGCGGCGGCCCACTATGTCATGGGCGGCCCCACAGGGAACCAGCACAACACCTTCACCTTGGGCGTCCCCACCAGCGAGATATATGTGATGCACGGGGAGACCGCGGCCGCCGCGACCTTCTCCCGCAGGCTGGTGAAGGAGAAGGACGCGGGAAGGCCTCTGGAGCCGGTGATTGAGAAGATGAACCAGTTGGCTCAGGAATATCATGACAATTCCCGGCCGGGCTATTGTGCGAAGCATGGACTGGTGGACGAGGTGGTCTCCATGAGGGAGATCAGGAAGTACTTGGCGGCCTTTGCCGGCGCGGCCTATCAGAATCCGACATCCATATGTCCGCAACATCATATGATGCTACCGCGGATTATCAAGGGGTGAAGGATGAAGGATGAGAAAAAACAAAATCCCTGACTTGGATTTTGTCTTTTCACTTCCGCACTCCTCTCAAAACTGCGAAAGAGAAAAAACAAAATCCCTGACTTGGATTTTGTCTTTTCACTTCCGCACTCCTCTCAAAACTGCGAAAGAGAAAAAACAAAATCCCTGACTTGGATTTTGTCTTTTCACTTCCGCACTCCTCTCAAAACTGCGAAAGAGAAAAAACAAAATCCCTGACTTGGATTTTGTCTTTTCACTTCCGCACTCCTCTCAAAACTGCGAAAGAGAAAAAACAAAATCCCTGACTTGGATTTTGTCTTTTCACTTCCGCACTCCTCT
>JAOZRQ010000009.1:20245-28393 GCA_029940115.1 Desulfobacterales bacterium | reverse complement strand
AAGAGAAAAAACAAAATCCCTGACTTGGATTTTGTCTTTTCACTTCCGCACTCCTTCCAAAGCTACGAAAGAGAAAAAACAAAATCCCTGATTTGGATTTTGTCTTTTCACTTCCGCACTCCATCAAGACATCCGGGTTCTGGAATATCTTCACGCCGGAGACCATCGGACTTTTGGATGATGTCAACATTGGTGAACTGAGGCGGTCTGGCTTTGAAAGGAACAATTTTTTTCTGGAACAAGGGGTGATTGAGAAAGTTGATTATTATGCTGGGAACTTTCCTTTCTTTAACCAGATCGTCTGCCG
Organism: Desulfobacterales bacterium; assembly: GCA_029940115.1. GTDB lineage: Bacteria > Desulfobacterota > Desulfobacteria > Desulfobacterales > 4be13 > JAOZRQ01. Next base: position 28,086 of record JAOZRQ010000009.1, on the reverse strand, counting down.
CCATATTTTTGATGCAAAGGTTTATCATATGGAATTGGATGAGGATACACTGCAAATAGAACTTCTGCCTCATTATAAAAACTTGTGGAAGAACAGAACAGGAGAAGAACAGAAGTTATTGCGGAGTTTAAAGAAAAGGAAGGTCGTAAAGAGAGATTCCTCTTTGAAAGAAATGAGGGCAAGAGGGATTCTGAAAAAGACGGCGAACTTTTATCTTCCTTTTTCCAAGTTCTTTTTCGATCTCATTAATGACCGAACCATAGATGTTGATAATTCCATTTTAGACAAAGTTCTAAAGCCTCTAAAATATACTCTTGCTGTTGTGGCGGGTGTTAAAGGTTTGAAAGTTATAGCCGGCTTCGTAAGTTCTGTCTTGGCTTCTCATATAGCTAATCAGATACCTGAAGATGAAGATGGAGATGGATAATGAACATTATTTTCAAAGCAGTAAAACAAGTATTCTGCCTGATCTGGCAGTCTTTTTTCCAGCCGTCAAAAGTTTGTGACTTTATAAACAAACGGACAAGGAATAACTATATTTTTATCTTTGTATACTTTTTTTCAGGATTGTTAGGGGATGGACATTGAAGAATTTCCAAACCTGCTGCCTTTTTTTGAAGCCGGCGCATTTGCGGCAAATGTCCATTCAGCCTCGGTCATTCATGGTGATTTAAAACTCAGCAAACTCATCTACGCTGATCAGCGAAACATAAAACCGCTGGGTGAGCGCGTGATAACTGTCGATCTCGGACACGCAACCAAACTGGATCGCCCCATAACGACTTCAGAGCGCGCAAAGGATTTGGCAACACTCAAAACTTCCTGCACATATATCCGATGGGAGGCTGTAAAGCTTGGCTACAGGTTCAAGGCTCCGGAAGAGGCAGAGAAAGTTTTCAAACTGATCTGAAGAGGTGACCCATGACCAAAAAAGAATACATCGCAAATGCCGCCCGGCTGGCATCCGCCGGAGAAGCTTTGATGTCAGGAATCATTGACAGTCTGGTGGATGACAGGGAAGCTGATATCGAACTTTGGCGGCCTCTGGCAAAATCTTATCAGGAACTCATTTCAGCCAAAAAGGCCAATTCATATTCTGATATGCCATCTCATAGTCATGCGACCGGACAATTCGCACAGATTATGACAGCTTCTGATGTGGAATCCGGCATTGAGCTTGCAACCCGGATCCCGGAGAATCCCGATTTTGATCGCGCTCTGTCACTGAGTGAAGCTGTCCTGGCAAAACGGCGAATTGAAACGAACTCTCCGGATCAGCCTGAAAGACATGCCGATTTTGCTTGGACACGACGGTGAAGCCCCGAAAATCCTTTTGGCAATGCGTGAAAAATCTGTAAGCGCCTTTGTTGTCAGTCATGCCAATTTGGCGATTGCCTTGCCGGATCAGTTTGACACCCAGGCCAGCCACGCCTGGAAATACCTGGAGGAATATTTTGCCCTGGCTGTTCAGCATAACGATCCGGATATAAGACTGCATGCTGAAGAAGTGAAACGACGAATCTGCCGAAAACTGCATGAGGCAAACCCGGCATGGACACCCCCTGACATAAGACAGGACGATTCCGATCTGCCTGATATCGATAACACAGACGAAATGGTCAGGCTGCGTCAGAAAATGGACCAGATCCTCGGATCACGCCTCAGAGGGGTTGACAGAATTGTCAGATCTGTCAACCGCTCAGAAAACCCTGAAAAGGCTCTCTCTTATGAACTGAATCGGTTCTATTCGGAAATGACAGACCAGCTCTCAGCAGTTGTGTCCGACGTGGGACTGAATCATCACTCCTGCCGTTTTATATTGGCATTGGGCCTCATTGCCAGTGGTCAGATGAAGTCCCTCGCCTCAATGTCTGTCACTCGGATGCTGAAAGCTGATGAAGATGCTCAGGCCAGCCATGGAAAGGAACTATCGCACCGTCAGAAATTGCCGTCATCAAAATACTTTGGAGAGCAGATGAGTCTGCTTGGCACGATAACATCTCTGGCTGAACTGACAGAGTCGCTCCAAATCTCACCTTCTTTGAGAGGTGTCATGTTCTCCATGCTTCGCCGTCATAACGCCAAATTATTGCAGAAAATATTATCTGAGACGGATCATCAGATGATCCAAAGCAACAGATCACATACTGAAGCAGATGATCTGGCTTTGCTCCTGAAAGGTTTTTCACAGCAGGCAAAAACGGCGGCTTTGGATGCTTACGACAGTTCTGTTTGAGTTTTGAAAGTCTGAGGATAGGATGACAAAACCAGACTGTTCGTGACCGCCTGACATATCATTCGAGCAACAGATAAAAAGGAATGCGAGATGATCAGTTCACTTTACATTGATAATTTCAAGGCCCTGAACAATTTCACAATAAACCTGAGACCGCTCACGATCCTGAGATACAATTCCGAGACAGACGAGTATGAGAAATTTCCGCGCCTGAATCTGTCCGCCTCCTTCATAAAGACTGTTGATGAGGAAAAAGAAGGATCAAAATTTCCGGCCCTTGCGTCCATCAGGGGATTCATGAAAAATTCGGATTCTTTTGAACTTTTATCTCCGGAGAAAATGGGTCGGAGCAGCAGAGGGGAGCCGGACGGCATAGGGGTCGGGGGTGAAAAAATCGCCGCGTTTGTTCACGGACTGAACAGGAAACAGAAAGCAGGACTGAACAGAAGCCTGAGAAAATATGCGGAATTTCTGTCAGGTGCCGATACGAAAAAGGACAGACTTGGCTGGGTGGAAATGAAGGTTTCCGAGCTTTTTGAAGAGAATAAGACAGACATAAAAGCGATGCATTCCAGCGCCGGGATTCTGAGGATAGCCGGCATCTCAGCCTTGGCCCAGGCCGGAAAGAACACAGGCATTACGCTTCTTGACGAGATAGAGGACGGAATTCATCCCGGGCTTGCGGCAACGCTGGTCAGTGACCTGAAAGATATGGCCGAAAGCGGAGGCAGGCAGATACTTGTCACGACGCACAGCACGGTTCTGCTTGATTATTTTCCTGAAACAGATATCATTTTTATCTGGCGGGATAAAAGCGGCAGGGTTCATAACAGTGAGCTGTTTGCAAATGAGGAGATAAAAGCCTCTCTTGAATACATGTATCCGGGAGAGATATGGCTCAATATGAAAGAGGAGGAGATTATAAAAAAACTTCGGGAGGGAAGATAAAATATGTCGGAAAAGATTTTATTGTGCGGCGAGGGGCCCACTGATTATGGAAAACCCGGAGCATCTTCCGGGCAGTGGGAAGAAGGGCCGGTTCAGCCGCTGATAAGAAACTCAGTCAGAAAGGAGTTTTGTTTTGATTATGCGACAAAAGAGGATATTCGCGGGCTCCGATTGCAGAGGAGAAGGCCGAAAGTCGGGGGAAAGGGAAAGGTGGCTTTCAAACTCTGCATTATTGCAAAACTGAGAAGAATTGACAGCGTGATTCTCTTTTCCGATGCGGACAGGGAGCAGCGTAGCAAAAACAATGAAAGAAACGCGAAAAGACGTTTTGAAAAGGTTTATCAGGAAATCAGAGAGTTGCCCGGTGGAATGAGGCATTTTACCGTCCCGGTGGATTTGCAGACCATCAGAAAGGCGACACGGAAACTTGCCAGGTTGTTGCAGAGGCCGGGAAGCTCCCGTTTCAAATATCATGCAAGGCATCTATACGACTGGCTGATCCGTCCCGCCGAGGCTGACTTGGCATCCGGGAACATTGACACGTTGGTCGTGATCCCGGACGGTGTGCTCCGCACCATTCCCCTCTCCGCATTGCACGATGGGGAGCGATTCCTGATCGAGACATATGCCGTGGCAACCGTCCCCGGATTGACGCTCACCGATTCCGGACCGATTGCGCCGGAGAGCGCGGAGGTGCTTCTGAGCGGTCTCTCCGAGGCGAGGGAGGACTTCGACCCGCTGCCCCATGTGCCGGATGAGCTGAGACATGTCAGGGAGACCATGGGGGGAACGATGTTGCAGGATCGGGACTACACCATCGGGAATCTGAAGAGCGAATTCAGAGCCCATCCCTATTCGATCCTTCACATCGCCACACACGGAAGATTCGGCGACTCGCCTCAGGACTCCTTCCTGCTGGCATACGACGGCAGGCTCACCATGGACGGCCTTGAGAGGCTTGTGGGCCTCGGGAGGTTCCGTGACCGGCCGAGCTGCTGACCCTGAGCGCGTGCCAGACCGCGTCAGGGATCGAGCGGGCCGCGCTCGGCCTTGCGGGGTCGCCCTGAAAGCAGGCGCGAGAAGCGCGATCGCCACCCTGTGGCGCATCAATGACAAGGCCACGTCCCTGCTCATCAGCGAATTCTACCGGCAACTGAAGACCCACGGCATCTCAAAGGCAAAGGCCCTGCAGAACGCACAAAAGAAGTTTGTTGCCCAGCCCCGTTATCGGCATCCGTATTACTGGTCATCGTTTTTGCTGATCGGGAATTGGCGGTGATTGGAAGAGGCGGTTCATGTCTTGCGGGTTGCGGGGGTTGGGTTGGCATCTGGCGGAGACGGATGGATGCCAAAGGCCTGGGCCGAACGCACCAGGAAATCTCTGGGAGCCCCGGAGGCAGGCAAAAAGAATCGGCCGCCGGACTTTGTCGAACCTTCCCCTGTCAAACTCGGCGAACTGGACCGGGAAACCATGACGCAACTCAACGGTCTGGTGAGACACCCGCTGGAGAGCATCTTCGGGGAACACCATGCCGGAGAGGGCATTCGGGTGCTGGTGCTGGAGGGGGTGGTGGAACTGGTCGAGGTTCCGATCAGGCAAAAGGTGCGTCTTTCCGGAATAAATGATGAACCCGGTCGCATCTTGAAAAGTTCTTCCGGCATGAAAATGAGGCAACAGGCCCGTAAAGGGGAGGCAGGGTTGAACGAAAAAGAGACGACAGTCGGTGATGACAGGGAAAACCGATCGAAGACGGGGGTGGACACAGGGCTGGTCGCCATGTTCCTGAAAATGACCCCCGAGGAGCGTCTCCGATCCAACGACAATGTGGCGAACACGATCATGGAGATGAGGGATGCCTTCAGAGAAGGACAAATACCGGGTCACAAATCTGGGCGCTCTGCTTGAGGGACTGTCCCAGGCCGGCGTCGAGTTTGTCCTTGTCGGGGGATTGGCCGCCGTGATTCAGGGTGTCCCGGTCACGACAATGGACATGGACATCGTCCATCATCAGACAGCGGAAAACATCGGAAGGCTGCTGAGATTCCTGAAGTCGGCAGATGCACATCAGAGACGTCCGGACGAGAAGGTGATTGAGCCGAATGAACGGGACCTTTCGGCAAGGGGGCACCTCCTCCTTTCCACATGCCATGGTCCGCTCGACATCTTGGCGGTCATCGAAAGGGGACGCGGATACGAGGAGCTTGTGCAGGACTCTGCTGAGATGGAATTCAGAGGACACAAAGTCCGAGTCCTGAATTTGGAGACAATGATTGAGCTGAAGCGCGGCTCAAGGGACCCGAAAGACCTTTCCCGGCTGCCGATTTTGGAAGAGACATTGCGACAAATCAGGCAACTTTTTTGATCATGAACGAAGCCATTATCAATTATCAATGGGAAAAAATAAGGGTGTGTCCCACCTACCCCATTGGCTGATTGGCGACCCGTCCTCGGAGGCGGGAAAGGCAGGGGCCTCCCGGCCTTGGCACCGCCGATGCGACAATCACACCCTGACGGCTTGTCAACGGGTGGGGATGCCAGACCGGGCAGGCATTCCGATCAGCGCATATGGAAATTCAGGATGGGTAGGTGGGACACACCCAAAAATAATAATAATAAGCCGATTGAATGATCTGTCGGGATTGAACGGAGATGATGGAAAGGATTTCCATAAAGTCGGTAAAATATCTGAAACTAAAACTCGGCAGAGTCAATGTGCTCATCGGCGAAAACGGTTGCGGGAAGACGAACATTCTCGAAGCGGTCGCTCTCGCCTCGGCCGCGGCAGAGGGCAAGCTGGACAACGAATTTCTCATGAACAGGTAAAACCGTCCGAACCCTGATTCACCTGATTAAAGGATTATCGGAATTGATGTTCCCACGCGGAGCGTGGGAACAAGATTCGGATTTCGGATTTGTTTCGAGTTTCGGATTTTCTGATTAATCCGGCAACAGATCATAAAAATAGGTCATCGCGTCGGATCGGGTGACGATGCCGATAATATGCCCATCCTCCACCACCGGGAGCCGGCCGATGTCATGCTTCACCATGAGCCGGGCCGCCTCGGCAGGGCTTTTCCACGGGTCAATGGTGACCACATTCAAACTCATGAAGGCCCGGACCGGCGCGTTCAGTGCCGAATTCTTCCTGACTTTCTGGAAATCCCTTCGAGAGATGATCCCGGCGATCTTCCCCGCTTCTTCCACCGGAACCCCTGTGCATCCCTTCTCCCTGAGCAGGAACGCGACCTCTTTCATCCGGGTGTCTGAAGGCACCGTGAAAACGGGAAAGGACATCAGATCGCTGATCTGCACCGACGAATGCTGATTCCCCTCGATCAGCTCCAGGATCATCTTTTCCACTGTTTCCGGATTGACACATTTCTTCAGCATGGCAGACCCCGCGCCCGGATGACCGCCGCCGCCCAAGCTCCGCATGATCGTCCCCACATTGAGGCTTTCGGCAGTGCTACGGCCGATCACCATGCACTTGTGCTCCTTTGTCGTGAATATGCCAAAGGCCGCATCCACATCCATGATCTCCCGGTACATCTGGACCACCACTGAGAGACTGTCAACATGGCCCTTGACATTCACCTTGTTGATGCTGACACTGTATCCGTTGACATCGGTCTTTGCCGCGGATGTCAGCATGTCAAAGAGAATGCCTTTCTGCTTTTCCCCGTAAGCCGGCCGCAGAAAGGAGCTCAGGATGTTCAGATCGGCCTTGCACTCAAGCAGATACCCTGCTGCATAAGCATCTTCGGATGTTGTGGAAGGGAATCGCAGGCTACCAGTGTCTTCATACACTCCCGCCAGAAAGAGGGTGGCCTGTATCGGGGTCAGGACCTTTTTTTCCTTCCTCAGTTCCCGCACCATCAGGGTGATGTTCGCGCCCATCTCCTCGCAGAATTGCTGGTCCGCCTGAATATCCCCTTTGATGGGATGATGATCCCACAGGATAATCTCCAACTCATCTTTTTCCTTCAATGCCTTCATCTGATCAAGCCGGTTCCATTGGTTCACGTCAACGACAATCAGGCGATCCACCTGATCCAGATCAATCTGATTCGGCGCGTATATGTCAAACACATCTTTATGGATGGACAAAAAGGCTTTGACATTGGGGTTGAGGTTCTTGGGAAGCACCGGAACCGCTCCGGGGTACAGAACCGTCGCGGCAATGGTGGAAGCCAGCGCGTCAAAATCGGTGTTTTTGTGGGTGGTGACAATCTGCATGGCCTTTTCCTCATGAATTTCTCAAAAAACAACATCCCCAAATTCAAAAAAGAAACCCGGTTTCTGAAACGGTGCCGCGTTCCCCGACAAACCTGTCCCCGACGTTTTTTCCCGATGCCTTGACCCAACATCTTTTATCGGGGAAAAGACAAGTATCTTGTCCCCGACGTTTTTTATCGGGGATGTCGGGACAAGGATGGAAACCTGACCGCCCAGTCCCCTGAAACCGGGTTTCTTTGAGCAAGTTGTTTTTTGGGTGATCTCTTATTGAAAGTTGAAGTTGGGAACGACAAGGATTTCAGATAAGAAACCTCCCGCCGGATGGTCCATCCGACGGGACTAAAAAAGGAATTTGCTTGGTTTCACCCCAAACCTCCCATGTGAAATTGTCAGACCGCCTAAAGGCGGGACTACAAACTT
>JAOZRQ010000009.1:0-20145 GCA_029940115.1 Desulfobacterales bacterium | reverse complement strand
TTTGGTCACGTTGAAATTGTCAGACCGCCTAAAGGCGGGACTACAAACTTTTTGGTCACGTTGAAATTGTCAGACCGCCTAAAGGCGGGACTACAAACTTTTTGGCGTGAACTTTACAGGCAAGCTACTGCTCCTCTCTGAACTCATCTTTCCTGAATTTTTTCAGAAACCCGCCTTTTCTCGGCTTGTCTGAAGGCGGAACATTCCCATCCTCTATGGAACCGTCCCAGCCGATGAGGGGGTTGGTTCCCTTTTCATCATATTCCAGTTGAAGGCCGCTCTGCTTGAATTCAAGTTTCATGCGGTATTTGTCCACCTCCACTTGGCTTTCAATGGTCTTTTTGGCGAGCATGTACCGAAGGTAGATCACCCATATCAGCACACCGAAAACCGAAAGAATGGCCGCCAGAAAGAACCATTTGTACTTGAGTATGGTCTCTTCCCCCAGCTTCCCAAGATAGATCACCACCTCGGGTATGATCCAGTAGGAGATGACCAGCAGAAACACAAAGAATCCGATGGCAAAGATATTGAACTCGCTGACACTCGCGACGATCTTCTCAAGACCTGTGTTGTATTTGGCCTTACGCAGATCCGGCTCGTCTTCCTTCAGCTCATCCCCATAAAAGAGGGAGATGTATGCCTTGACAACGAAGCCAAACAACAGGATGATGCCCACCGGAACACCGACGGCCGCGACAAACCATGCCCTGAAGGGAAAGGGTTTCTCCTCCTTCACCAGTTTGACCTGATACTGCTCAAAAGGGCCGAAGGTCTTTTCAAAGTAATATTTGTTGAAATCGCTCAGACTTCTCCCGTCTGCCTCATGGATCAGGTTTCCGTTGTCATCCAAGACCTGCAATTTGTAATCCGTGCCGGACTTCATGGCCGCGACGGCAAAGATTTCCAGTTCAATGAGAAAAAGCGCGATGGCGATGATGATGAACACGCTCTTGTTTTCCGTAATCAACGATGCAACATTCTTTTTCGACATATCTGCTTCCTTTCCATACTGCGCGATGCTTGGTACGTGATGCGTGAGATGCGGACAGATCACAACGGCTGACTGTCCGTGAACGTGAATTTGAACTTGAACATTCATTTGCGGGCAGGTTCAAGCACAAGTTCAAGTTCAAGTTCACAGGTTCCCTTAAATCCGTTATAATCAGAAATTTTTCAACCTGTGCGGTTAGGGGTCAGCGGTTTTTTTCAGGAAGGACAAGGACACCCGCTGAAAGGCTGAGTCCGGAGGCTGACCGCACAGGTTGAAACTTTTGCCCGGGTACTTGCAATTTTCAACCGGATGAAATTGACATCTGTCCCAAAATTAAATATGGTGTGTGAAATTTGTTTTGTCCAGAGCATATGCGAAAAAAATCAGTCATCAACCCATTTTTTATTCCTTATACCACAAGAATCATATGATATTCAAGACGAAAAGGGAAAAAACAGCATGGGTTTCTGTCAATGGGCATTCTCCCCACGATCCCGCCGGATTGACAAATTCGGCGGCTTGGTTCGGATTTGTCAATCCGAACTGAGCACCATCAGAAACGCAATGTGAAAATTACAAAAGGGTTGGCATTTTTTTTGTTTGACATGTAGCATGTGAAATGCTATGAGATTGCTGTGTATAGGACAAAAAGTCGCGAAGGGCGGGAAACCCGGCTTTTTCCCAAACAGGCGGAATCCCCAACTGCGAGAAAAAGCCGGTTTCCTTCCTCAATCATTTTTTTTGTCCTGTACACAGATGAGATTGGCAAAATTGGTTTTGATGTCAAGAGGATGCCATTTACGACTTGGAAGAACGGCAACCGGGCCGAAAGCCCCACCAAAGGCGCAAGGCGTGGCCAAAGTGCCCGCACCGGTTGTGGCAGCCTCTCAGACAGTCTCCCCCAAGTAAACAATACGCCCTTTCAGAAGGTGAGGAAGTAACCATGACCAGACAACAATCCCTCTCACGCTCGGTTTGGATTAACACCAAAGGCCAACAATGATTACCAAATCCGGCAGGAGCGGGGAAAGTTGATCGGTCAGAGATACCAAGGTTTGACAATCTGTAATGGCTGAAAATGAAAAAAGGGAAAAAAGCGGCCTTTTCAAAGGTATCATGATGGCATATGCCATACTTGTGATGCATGTGCTTCTCGTTGCGCTGGTGGGGTGTGTGGTTCTTTTTTTCCGCGGGATCACCGAGTATATGGCATGGGTTCTCATCGGCTGTGCAGGGCTGATCGTTTTTTCGGGATATTATTTTTACAGACGCATCAGGCAGGAGGGAAAAAGTCTGAAGGAAACCCTGCGGTCTCCCATGTTCGATGGCAGGCCAGTCGAAATCAGTCTTTTGGGCGGCATCGCCTCTGTCAGAATAGGCAGTTCCCCGAATCACGGGCCAATGTTGGCGGCCGGTGCCACCCATGAATCTGCCCGGCAACTCGAAGATCCGGCCACCGTCCGCATCAGGGAACTGAAAGAACTCGCCCGCCTGCTTGAAAACAATCTGATCACCCTTGAAGAATTCAATCAGACCAAACAAGAACTCTTTAATCACGAATAGGGGCAAGGGCGATGGGCAAGGGGCGATGGACTTGATAGCCCATAGCCCCATCGTCCCCATCGCCCATCGCCCGGACAACATCATGAAAAAACTCACACTTGCACTTCTTTCAGGCGGCATCTCTTCAGAGAGAGAGGTGTCATTGAACAGTGGCGCCCAAGTTTTTGAGGCGTTGAACAAGGAAAAATATCATATTGTCCGGTATGATCCCCAGACGGATTTGAACCGCTTGGCATCTGATGCGCCTCAGATTGACTTTGCGCTGATCATCCTTCACGGTCCATATGGGGAAGATGGCACCATCCAAGGACTGCTCGACCTTCTGAACGTGCCCTACCAAGGCGCAGGGGTTCTCGGCAGTTCCATTGCCATGAACAAACGGGTCTCAAAGCAGTTGTATGAAAAGGCGGGCCTGCTTGTCCCGCCTTATATCACCGTCAGACAAGGGGATGCCTTTGATCCGAAAACCTGTGTGGAACGGCTGGGGTTGCCGCTGGTGACCAAGCCGGCAGAGGGCGGTTCGAGCATCGGCATGTCCATTGTCAGAACCGAGGACGCGATCAAAGATGCCTTGGACAAGGCGTATGCCCATGGAGAGACCGTGATTGTCGAAGCCTATATAAAAGGTGTCGAAATCACCGGCGGGGTGATTGGGAACAAGGACCCGGAGACACTGCCCCTGATAGAGATCATCCCGGACAAGGCGCATGAATTTTTCGATTATGAGGCAAAATATGTGGCAGGGCTCACCGCCGAGATATGCCCGGCCCGTATTGGCGACACGCTGACACAACAGGCCCAGGCCTGTGCCAAAACCGCGCATGAGGCCTTATGTTGCAAAGGATACAGCCGGACCGACATGATCATGAAGGATCAGGAGATTTATGTGCTTGAGACGAACACCATCCCCGGCATGACCCAGACCAGCCTTTTTCCCCAAGCCGCAAAGGCCGCGGGCCTCTCCTTCAGCCAACTGCTGGACCGGTTGATTGAGTTGGGACTTGAAAGGTGAAACGTGAGGCGTGAAACGTGAGGCGTGAGGCGTGAAACATGAGGCGTGAGGCGTGAAACGTGAGGCGTGAAACGTGAGGCGTGAAACGTGAGGCGTGAAACGTGAGGCGTGAGGCGTGAAGCGTGAGGCGTGAAACGTGAAGGCAAAACCGGGTTTCTTTCAGTTTGTAGTTCCGCCTTCAGGCGGTCTGACACCGCCTAAAGGCGGAACTACAAACTGAAAAGGATTTTTGGAGGGACCATATGAAAGAGAATCAGCCGAAGGTCGGCATTGTCATGGGAAGCGATTCGGACCTTGGGATAATGGAAGAGACGGTATTTGTTTTGAAAAAGTTTGACATTCCCTTTGAAATGACCATTGCCTCGGCCCACCGAAGCCCCCAGCGGGCTACGGAGTTCGCCTCCTCCGCTCGGGAGCGGGGCATCCGCGTCATCATCGCGGGCGCAGGCCATGCGGCCCATCTTGCCGGCGCGATGGCGGCCCATACCACCCTTCCGGTGATCGGCGTTCCGATTGACTCCTCCTGCCTTCAGGGATTGGATGCATTGCTGTCCACCGTTCAGATGCCCCCGGGAATTCCGGTGGCGACCGTGGCCATCGGAAAGCCGGGCGCGAGAAACGCGGGGATCCTTGCCGCCCAGATCCTCGCCCTTTCCGATCCTGAACTTGAGACGAGGTTGAGTGCATACAAAAGGGAGATGGCCGATCAGGTTGAGGAGAAGGCCGGAAAGCTTCGTTATTAGCAATCCCTCTGTCGGATGTTGCCAACGGGATTTGCCAATCTGGAAGCCTGTTCCGATGAAAGGGAGCATGACCCCATTTGTAAGCGGTGTCAAGGGAGGTTTTCATTGACAAAGCTTCATGATCCCAATCATAAGAATTGCGGCAAAAGAGACAGGAGATCGAAAATGGCCTACAGCGATTTCAAAACTGTGGAAAACATCAAAGACAAATTCAAGATACCGATCATATCAAGAGGATCCCTTTTTTCCGAAACAGAGGAGGCCGAGGCGGGCCACCTGTTAAGTGAAATATTGAAAGAGAACATCCCGTTGGCATTGAACATCAATACGGAAAAAGCCCGTTCGGAAATGATTGTCTGTCCCGTCCTGGTGGAAGTCAGAAGAATACTGGACAGAAAGGTCAGCCTGTTTTCGGGGATAGACTTCAATATTGACGACGCGCTCGGCCTGACCGGATACTGCGATTTCATTATGAGCAATTCTCCGAACCAGGTGTTTCTCGAATTTCCGGTGGCATGTATTGTTGAAGCAAAAAATGAGACCATCAAAGCCGGATATGCACAGTGCATCGCGGAAATGATGGCCGCCGGAATGTTCAATGAGAGACATTCCCATGCGGCATGTCACATACTCGGAGTGGTGACAACCGGAAGCAACTGGAAATTCCTCAAATATGAGGGCGGAAGTGTGTTGGTGGATTTCGATGAGTACCTGATCAGTCAGGTGAATAAGATACTTGGCATTTTTGTGGAGACCATGAGGAAAAATGAAATGAAAGCTTAAGAAAAGCCGGGTTTCTTGTAGTGGCAAAAGAAACCCGGCTTTTTCCCGAATGGGCCGACTCCCTGCCAGGAAAAGCCGGGTTTCTTGTACACAGGTTTCTATGACAACGGATTGATCACCTGTCCCGCGATCACCTTCGGGTAGAAATAGGTCGCCTTCCTCGGCATGATCAGCCCCTTTTCGGCCACCTCCCGCATCTGTTCAATCCGGGTGGGATTCAGGATGAAGCTGATGTCCCACTTGCCCAAGGTGACGGCGTCAATGGCCTCTTCCGCGACACTCGAATAGCCGATCAGTTTCTCGTTGTCCAGCCTAACTTGGTCAAACCCGAGAATTTCCATGAAGATCAGGCGGGTCAGCACGGTCACATCAATATGCATCAGGGTCGCCGGCAACTCGTGGCCGAACATCCTCTCCATCACACCCGGTTTGAGCTTCAACAGGCACAGATCCCGGGCATCTTTCATGCAAACCCCAATCGTATGGTTTGCAGGGTTCAGTCCCAAGTCCGACAGGAATTCGGTCCGGGCCGTGCCCCCGTTTGATCCATAAGGGATGGTGACGATGTCAAAATAATCCCTGGCCTTCTGAAGAAACCGAGCCATTGCCGATTCGGGAACCGCCTTCAGCATCCGGTGCGCGGGGCGGATGATCACGCCCGGGTCCTCCATGCTGGCCAAGTACATCATCACATGATTGGCCGGATGATCTTCGGAAAACTGGGGATCAGTCTCCGCCACCCAGTCCCTGTAGGCCAGCGCGGTTTCATATCTGTGGTGGCCATCGGCAATGAATATCCGCTTTCCCGCCATTGCCCGGGAGATGTGCTGATGGACCCCGATGTCAGTGATCCGCCACAGGCTGTGCCGGTGACCGTTGGCCTCCATGAACGCCATGACCGGCGTCTTGTCGGACACCGCATCCGTTAATGAACTGAGGATGCCCTCCTGATCCGAGTACAGGGCAAAGATCGGGCTGAGGTTGGCGTGACAGGCCTTCATCAGCTCAAGCCGCTCTGACCGGACTTTGGAAAAGGTTCTTTCATGGGGGAGGACCACCCCCTTTTCAAACGGCTCGAGGCGGATCCGCGCAATCAGTCCGAAACGGGTGATGGATCTCTCCTCCAAAAGAAACGTCATGGTGGTCAGATAAAACGCCGGCGCCTTGTCCCGGGCCAGGATCCCTTCTGATAGCCACTGATTGAGACAGGTTGCGGACCGGGTGTGGCAGTTGTCCGCTGGGGAGTCCGCTTCGGACCGGTTGCCCAATATCAGCCGGATGACATTATGGGGGTGGCATTCATGGAAATGGCATTGATCCTCCTTTGATATCACATCAAAGGGAGGGGTTACCATGAGTGAGAGATCATGAACATCGTCCGAATGATATAAGATTCCCTTGAAAGGGGTGATTTCTGCCATCTTCTTCAATTCCTTGAGTGTGTTTCATGATAAAATTGGCAAGTCGGTTCTACAGTCAATTCTGACTTGCTTGGAACCTCACCTGCAACTAGTTGAGTTAGTTAAGTTGCCCCAACGATTATGGGTTAGGTTTTCATTTTGATACAATTTGACGAACTTATCTGTGTACAAAAAAAGAAACCCGGCTTTTTCTGGCAGAAATCGGCCCATTCGGGAAAAAGCTTGCCCGATAAGGGATGTCGGGGACAAGTATCGGGGCCGGGTTTCTTTTACACAACTTTTTGTCCTGTAAGAAAGTGTTTTCAAACACCTTCATGATCGGGTCAACCCCTGACATGATTGGAGAATCCGGGGATGGCCATCTCGCCAAGCCCGCGCCATTGTGGGGTTCGCAGGGAGTTTCCAAACACCCTCTAAACAGCAAACTTATCGTTCACCCCCAATAATCCGCTGACAACCATTATCATCTTCAACAACTACTTTAACATCAAACATATTCACAAAAGCCTTTCAAGCCTGCGAAGCCCTTCTTCTGTGGAGACCCGGGGGACGTATCCGAGGTCTCTTCTGGCCGCGCTGATGTCAAACCAGTGGGATGCGGCCAACTCTTCGGCCACGAAACGGGTCATCCGGGGTTCCGCGCGGATATGAAATGTCTTGTGGATCATTTCAAGGAGAAGGCCGATCATCCATGCGGCCTTTGCCGGCATGGATCGCCGAACCGGAGGAAGCCCGCCCGCCTTCAGGATCGCGTTGATCATCTCCCAGAGCAACACCGGCTCTCCTTGGCTGATGAAGTAAATCCTGCCGGAGA
This sequence comes from Desulfobacterales bacterium, assembly GCA_029940115.1. GTDB lineage: Bacteria > Desulfobacterota > Desulfobacteria > Desulfobacterales > 4be13 > JAOZRQ01. The sequence goes on along the minus strand of JAOZRQ010000009.1, from coordinate 12,815 downwards.
GTTCAGGATGGACCGCCAACTGCTCCGCGGCCAGAATGTGGGTGTCCGCGGCATTGTCAATATAAGTGGTGTCCACCAAGTTTTTCCCGTCGCCGACCCTCACCAACTGGTCTGCCCTTGAAATGATCCTCGGGACAAGATGGTTGTCTCCGGGCCCCCATATCAGATGGGGCCTCAGAATGATGGACGGCAATCCCTCCTTCGCGGCCTCTCGGACAAGTTGCTCGGCCATCGCCTTTGTCTGTGGGTAATGCGCGTGAAACCGCTTCGGATAGGGGAGGGACTCATCCGCGCCCTCCATGTCGCTTCCATCAAAGACCACACTCGGGGAACTGGTATGAATGAGTCTCGAAATTCCGTGATGCCGGCAGGCCGCAATGACATTCTGCGTGCCTGTGACGTTGGTTCTGAAATAGTCTGGGTACGCGCCCCACACCCCGGGCTTCGCGGCCACATGAAAGACCGTGTCAACACCTTTGCATGCCTGCTCAACCGCCGCCTTGTCCGCGAGGTCCCCCTGAATCTGCTCCACGCCCAGTTCCGCAAGTTCCGGGTAGGTTCCGCGGGAAAAGTTGCGTATGTGGTGGCCTTTCTCCGCAAGACGCCTGACAATGGCACTGCCCAGAAATCCGCCGCCGCCTGTTATCAGAATCAATATTTTTCCTTCCTTTCTCGTTCCATGTCCCTCTTTTCATCCCGCCTCCGGATTGCCTCTCGTTTGTCCGGTGATTTTTTTCCCTTGGCCAGGGCCAAGGTCATCTTGGCTTTGCCCTCTTTGAAATAGACCCTCAGGGGAATCAGGGAGAGTCCCCTTTCATTCACTTTGCCGATCAGTCTCTTGATCTCGTATTTATGCAACAGCAACTTTCGGACTCGCAGGGGTTCATGATTCTCATAATAGGCAAAGGGGTAAGGGCCGATGTGCATCTGGTGGACAAAGACCTCACCTTTTTTGATTTTGGCGTAAGCATCTTTCAGATGCGCCCGTCCGAGCCGGATGGCTTTGACCTCGGTTCCGAGAAGAACCATTCCTGCCTCATATTCGTCCATGATGAAATAGTTGAATCTGGCCTTCTTGTTGTCGGTGACAAGTTTCTTATGCACTTTCAATGCGTTTTCCTCTGGTTTGGTGATGCGTGAAACGTGATGCGTGAAACGTGAAATATTTCAGTTTATAGTTCTGCCTTTAGACGGTCTCGCACCGCCTGAAGGCGGAACTGATTTGGTGATGCGTGAAACGTGATGCGTGAAACGTGATGCGTGAAACATGAAATATTTCAATTTGTAGTTCCGCCTTTAGACGGTCTCGCACCGCCTGAAGGCGGAACTGAAATGCATCCGTTTTTTGGAACAACATGCGGTTCGGATTTGTCAATCTCAGACGAAACACAGATCCGAACCGAACATGTTTTATGGCCACTTCTTACAGCTGAGTATCCGTGACCGAACAACCTCCCCATCTGCCGGACCTGTCCCTAACGTCTTTTGTCAGAGGCATCTCGGATTTGCCAATCCGAGACAAGCATGAGGGAGATGTTGTTCGGTCATGGTTCCTTACAGCTTACAACTTACAGCTTACAACTTACAGCTTACAGCTACTTAAACGGCGGCGAATACATCAGTCCCCCGTCTGTCCAGAGGGCGTTCAGACCGCGTTCGATTCCCAAGGGGGTGTTGATCCCCACATTCCGCTCAAAGACCTCGCCGTAGTTCCCCACCTGCTTGACGATGTTGTAAGCGAACTTCTCATCAAGGCCCAGAGCCTTGCCATTCCCCGGCGTGACACCGAGGAAGCGCTGGACTTTCGGGTCCTTGCTCTTGAGCATCTCATCGAGGTTCTTTGAGGTGATGCCCAGCTCCTCCGCGTTGATCATGGCCAGCACGGAGTAGTTGACAATGTCCTTCCACTGGTCATCCCCATGACGGACCGCAGGCGCAAGCGGCTCTTTGGAGATGATCTCAGGCAGGATGGCATAATCCTTCGGGTTGGGGGCCACAGCCCGGTTGCCGGCCAACTGGGACGCGTCCGAAGTCAGGCAGTCACACCGGCCGGCAAAGAACGCCTTGTTCAGCTCGGCGGTCTGCTCAATCACCACCGGCTTCCATTTCATGTCGTTTGACCGGAAGAAGTCCGCGGCGTTCATTTCTGTGGTGGTTCCGGGAAGGACACAGATCGTCGCGCCGCCCAATTCCTTGGCGCTCTTGATCCCGAGTTTCTTCGGAACCAAGAACCCCTGACCGTCATAATAGTTCACTTGGACAAAGTCGAGCCCCAACGCCGTGTCCCGGTTCAGGGTCTGGGTCGCGTTGCGGCACAGCACATCAATCTCACCCGACTGGAGCGCGGTAAAGCGTTGCACAGCCGTCAAAGGGATGAATTTGACCTTCTTGGCGTCATCGAACACCGCCGCCGCGATGGCCCGGCCGGTATCCACATCCAGCCCTTTCCACACCCCTTTCTCATCCGGCATCCCGAAACCGAACAGGCCGCCGTTCACTCCCACTTGGACAAACCCTTTTGCCTTGACCGCGTCCAATGTCTCGCCTGCGGTTGCCATACCCGCGGCCACCATGACAGTGGCCACCGCCACTGCACACCATTTGAAAAACGTCATCAATCTCCTCCTTGTTCAAAAGTTCACTTCCATTTGGAATTGCAAGCAATCCCTTAAGCAACCGTGACTGAACAACCTCTTCATCCGCCGATCCTGCTGGATTGACGATCATTCTTGCCTTGGGCGGCAGGTTCGGATTTCCCTCTCAGCAGAACCCCTCATTCCTAGCGGTAGGTCTTAGGTCACGGTTCCTTAATTGAAACAGATTTCCTTTATCAGCAGATCCTAATTAAGGACAAAGAAGCCCAGCCTCTGGCATCCCCGAAACCTAATCGCTCAATTCGAGGGCTGAAACCGAGTTTCTTTGTGGTCAGCAAACTTTTGGATCTACATGATTGTTAAATGACAAAAAAACAAGATACCATAAACCTTTTATGCTTTGCAAGGAAAACTTGACAAATTGATAAAGTGGTCAGCAATTCTGATTTTGGAAATTGATTCCGGGCCTGATCTCATTTCTGATTCTCCAAAATCTCTTGGGCCTGAAAGAAGTAATGCCGCAAGGCCCTCAAAATGAATGCCAGATCCGGTTCCAAGGAGAATCCCCCGAATTCAGAACATCTTCCCATCAAAAAAGGGGATGTTCCCATCTTGGCCAGATTCAGAAGCGGCAGAATGATGCTCTCTTTCAACTGGATCTCGGTGTATTCTCCTGACAGACTGAGCCACGCAGGATTCAAGTCCGCCATTTGCCAGAAGCGCAATGCCTGACCTGAAGGAGGATGGATGTCGCTGATGTCGGTATCCAATTTTTGCAGTTTCTCTCTAAGGCTTGTATCCCCCAGCTTGGTCATGGAGATGCCACATTCCTGTTCCAAAAATTCCAGGGTGAGGTTGTTCAGGTTCATGTCTAATCGCCGCCTCCAAGGAGTTGGTTTACATGTAGACGAGGATGAACAGCAGCTTGTCCCCAATCGTCTCCGGAACCTGCCAAAGTTCAGAGCGGGGAGCTACCTCATCATCCTTCCTTACTTTACTCATCAGTCGTAAGTTCTCGTAACATGCTGAAATCATTGATGCCAGAAAAAACAGGCATGGAATGCTCAGTGCCAATGATTTCAGGCAGTTGCCGGAATGCCTTTCAGGATGTGCAGGGCCGATCCGTCAACAAAAACCGCCTTCATCTTTATGTCCGCCTGCTTGTTCGGGCGTATTTTCTCCCTGATTTCGAGAAATTCCGCATACCCGTGGTCCTCAAGCTTTTCCATTTCTCGGCGGAACAATTCGAGATATTTATGAACTGACATGTTCAATACCTTCCAAGATATGCAGCCGCTGATTCAATATGCCATAAAACTGATACTCTCCTGCCCATTCCACATACTCCATGTCCTTGCCTTCCAGATCTTCGGCCGCCATTCGTTCATGAAGGTCTCCGAAGATACATTGTATCTCTTTTCAAAGCTTTTCAGACGCTTTCTGGCAAGATTCAGGCCGTATTTCAAGCGCAACATCTCCTTTTCCAGCGCTTCCTGCAAAATTTCCACAGCCTCCCGAGGGCTGTCCGTCTTCATGGTTATCGTAAGCATTTTCGCCTCCTTTCTTCTTGAATATGTAGGACAATCTTTTAAATTGTCCGGCCCCGGATCAGCGCAACCCCTCAAATCAGCGGGTTCCCGTCCGTGGGCCTGTTTCCACGGCCGGGCCGGATATCCGGCCTGCTGGCGGAGCTTCCTGCTCACTGAGTTCTGCGAGCCGATCTCGGATTGCCGGTGAACCGCAAATCGAGACAATCCGGTCACATGCAGAGCGCAGATCGCTACTTCGGTTATGCTCTCGTTCCGCATTTTCCAACCACAGGGAATTTCCGTCATATTCTCCCCAATTTCTTTTAACCTTTCTCTCAGTCAATCTGGCGAAAAGTTCTTCAATCCTTTTTCGTTCACCATCATCGCCTGCTTCATCCCATGATTGTCTGAATTTCTTTCTCCATTTCCTATCTCCCGGATATTCAGACATCATTCTCGCTTGCCCAAGACCGAATTTATCTTTAAAATATCTGAAGTCATTCTTGTCTTTTCCCCAAGTTGCGAGAAGTTCAGGATCAAACGCATATTCATAAATCATAATCAAAACAGCTCCTTTGAATGTTCATGAAAAAAACCGCTTGGCCAGAATCCGTCAAACTCGCCGTCCTCATTCACCGGGATATGGAACACGGAGGATCCATTTTGACCCGGTTCCACATACAACACTGACAGATGCTCCGGTCTTATTTCAGGAATCCCTTGGGGAAGCTCACCGTCCGTTGTCTCCCGGACTCGCCGGAGGAGTCGCAGAATCAGGTGCTCACTGTGGGTTTCAATGATGAACGTGTTCTGATTCTCCCCAAGGCGGATCGGATGAACATGTCCCCCATCTCCGTCTGGAGGGCAGGGTGCAGGTGGAGCTCCGGTTGCTCAATGAGAAGCATCTGTCCTTTATACACCATGCTCTGAACAACAATCGGAAGCAGTTGGCTGATGCCAAACCCGACATCCGTGAATCCGACATAGGTTCCGCTGGCGGTCTCTTTCAATCTGAGTGTCCGCAGCTTCTCGATGTCGGAGGTCTGATCCCTAAGATTCGCCACCTTGAGTTCATACCCCAGATTGAGGTGCTCAAACTGCTCGTTGATCTTATCCAAGATTTTTGGGTCAGAAAGAAGGATGTCCGCGACAAATTCCCCCGACTTGCCCACATATCGGGCTCTGTTTCCGGTGAAACTGTAATATCTTTCCGGGAAGCGGCGCAACGGCCCCACATAAACAAGATGCATCAGCATTTCCCTGAACATGTGGGAAGCATGAAATGGGAGCAGGGATATCCTTCTGTTCTCCTTGGGAGAAATGAATTCCTCCATTGAGCCATCATAGTAGACTCTTTCCATCAGATAATGGCTGAAATCAAAATGATCTTCGTTGGCTGGCTTGTCAAAAAGAGGCTGGTTCTTCTGCCAGTATTCATGTCTTTCATTAAAATTTTTCAGTCTGGCGACATAGGGATATTTTCTGATTAAGGGAAAAGGCCGTCTTTTGTCATCGTCCTTATACGCTTGTTCCAGCGCATATGTGAAAAAGCGGTTTCTCGGCAATGATCTCAGAACAAACGGGCTGTGGGTTGTCACCATGAAGTTTATGGTTGGAAACGATTCAGAAAGCACCGGCAACACTTTTTGCTGCCACTGAGGGTGCAAATGGGCATCCACCTCATCTATGAAAACCCAACCTGATGGCATGACTTCATAGTCTGTATCCGGCTGAAATTTTTGTAGCAGATAGAGTTGCTGTGAAATGATGTCTCCAACGGTTACAATAATGTCCAATTCTCCACCGGATAATAAAGAAAGTGCATTTAACTGGCCTAATCCGACGCGCCGAAAAGGCCAGCGTTGAATAGACAATCCTTCGTTTCTTTCTCCTCTGAAAGATTTTAATATGCTTACGATCATAGTAGTAGCCCATCTTCCATATCTATTACCCATTTTGCCATCTAAAGCCATATCTAAAATCAGACTTTCGAGTTCCGATAAGCCGGATTTGGATTGTACCGGATACAATCTCTGACCATCCATCTTCACAGCGGTTCTGGGAGCTACACTTAAATCTTGCTCCTCCTCATAATATGGAATTTCAAAGCGATCCGAAGGTCGAAAGAGGAATACGCTTCGAGCTAACGGGTCTGTTTTGACCGATGGACGGCTTTTCCACCTGTCAAATTCCCAGTCATCTGAATGAGGGATATCAAATTTTTCGCGTAACTCTGACACGAAATTATCATCATTACTGACATCAGGCTTTTTTATGGATAACTGATATTGAGGTTTGCTATCTTCATATTTGCAATCCAGAAGAAAAGCAAAAGCAGGCCCTTCATTCCCTATCTCACCTGTGGTCCATACCCGGCGAAATTTACTAATACCGGGCTGGTCAGGGCCGGACTCATGGGTCAAATTGCAAAGCGCATTCACAATCAGGGACAACACCGCTGATTTCCCCCCGCCGTTCGGGCCGACCAAGCAGATGATGTTCTTCTCTTCGGGTATGGTGACATCCAACTCACGGATGTTCCGGAAATTCCGGACCCGAATCCGTTCCAGTTTCAGATGGGGATCAATTTCTTTCCAGGTTGACATTTTGTGTCCTCTTTCCAAGTATGCAGTGCAATGTAGCACCATTTTTCAAATTGTGCCTTGAAGCAAATTGCAAATTTGTCCTACTCAGTCATGGTGGGGCAACGCCCCATACGCATCAAGCTAAGGGGTTTTCCGGATTCCAAACCCCTGTCCGAAGCGGCCTTGCGATTTCCGGATGTCATGACGCGCCATTCCAGGATGCCCGTGAAAACGGGGCTTCGAGGTCTTAGCTTGATGCGTATGGGGCAACGCCCCACCATTGTATCATTGTATCAGGTTGAAGTGTTATCCAGCAAACCAAGCAGATGAATCGCCGCAAGGGTGGCCGCAGTCTCTCCTTTTTCCACGTCGCGGGTGATGGTGGGGAGCCGCTTCTTGACTTCAGGATGTTTATGAAACCGATCCCTAAGCCCCTCCTCCACCAAGGACCACATCCAGTTCAACGCCTGTTTTTTGCGCCTCTCCTCCAGCTCACCGGTGTTCAGAAGCCTCTCCCGGTGATCCAGAATGGTGCGCCACAGCGTGTCGAGGCCGGTGGTCTCCAGCGCGCTGCATGTCAGCACTGGCGGATCCCAAGTTGGACTGGAGGGTCTGAGAAGATGCAGCGCGGATTGGTATTCCCGCTTTGCCCGCTCGGCCTTTTCGACATTGTCCCCATCGGCCTTGTTGATGGTGATCGCGTCGGCCAGCTCCAAGACCCCCTTCTTGATTCCTTGGAGCTCATCCCCCGCGCCGGCCAGCATCAGCACCAAGAAGAAGTCGACCATGGAGGCCACCGTGGTCTCAGACTGGCCCACACCCACCGTCTCAACGATGATCACATCAAAACCGGCGGCCTCACAGGCCAGCATGGTTTCCCGGGTCTTTCTCGCCACGCCGCCCAGAGTTCCCCCCGAAGGGGAGGGCCGGATAAAGGCCCTCTCCTCGACAGAGAGCTTCTCCATGCGCGTCTTGTCCGCGAGGACGCTCCCGCCACTCCGCGTACTGCTCGGATCCACTGTGAGCACAGCCACCTTGTGCGGCCTCCAGAGGCTGGCATCCTTTTTCAAAGGATGCGTCTTCTCCCGCGTGAGCATCATGCCGAAACTCTCGATAAAGGTACTCTTCCCCACGCCCGGAACCCCGGTGATCCCCAAGCGGACCGACTGGCCGGTGTGGGGGAGCAGTTCGTCAACGACGCGCTGGGCCAGCTCCCGATGCGCGGGGAGCGCGCTTTCAATCAGGGTGATGGTCTTGGAGAGGACCCGCCGGTTCCCCTCCAGTACGCCTTGAACATAATACTTAGGATCATTGACTATCATTTTCATTGTCCAGTTATGCAGATAGGTGGGGCTTGCCGGGGCTTGCCCTCATACGCATCAAGCTAAGGGCCAGTCCAATTCCCGAAGCCCCGTCCGGTGCGGTCATCCGATCTGCGCCCGCCAAGCTGGCCATCTCATGGGGCCAACAAAGACAGGGGCTTGAAGTCCTAATACAGCAACTTGCAAATTCGTCACCCCGGATTGCCAAATCCGGCGGTGATCCAAGCCGCCGGATTTGGCAATCCGGCGGGAGCGTGAAGGGTCACGGACTTACAAAGTGCTGTAGTAGCTTGATGCGTATGGGCTTGCCCCACCCATATGTTAATGTTTTTCCAGCATATTGAGCACTTTGTTTGCAGACTCCGTAACAGACGTTCCGGGACCGAATACCAGCGCGGTTCCCTTTTCACGGAGGAAGTCATAATCCCCCAGCGGAATGACCCCGCCGGCAATGACCAGAATATCCTCCGCCCCCTCCTTTTTGAGGGCTTCGATCAGCGCGGGAACCAAGGTCTTGTGTCCCGCGGCCAAACTCGACGCGCCCACAATATGCACGTCGTTCTCCACCGCCATCTTCGCGGCCTCCTCAGGGGTCTGGAACATGGGGCTGATATCCACGTCAAACCCGAGATCCGCATACGCGGTCGCGATCACCTTGATGCCCCGGTCATGGCCGTCCTGACCCATCTTGGTCACGAGGATTCTCGGTCGTCTGCCGGTCTTTTCCGCGAACGCCTCGGTCCGCTTCCGGATCGCATCAATGATCTCGCTCTCCCCGTACTCTGCCGCATACACGCCGGAGATGCACTGGGTCATGGCCACAAAGCGTCCGAACACCTTTTCCATCGCGTCTGAAATCTCCCCGACGGTGGCCCTGGCCCGGATCGCGGCAATGCTGACGTCGAGCAGATTGCCGTCGGCCTCCGCGACTTTTGTCACCACGTCGAGGGCTTTCTGAGCCGCGTCATTATCTCGGGCACTCCTGATCTCCTTCAGCCTCGCGACCTGCTCATCACGGACCGCGGCAGGGATTTCCAGAACATCCAGATCTATACCCTCCTCGGCCAACTGGTACTTGTTCACGCCGACAATCACCTCTTTGCCCATGTCAATCCGGGCCTGCTTCCGGGCCGCGGACTCTTCCACCCGCATCTTGGGCATTCCGGTGGCAATCGCCTTGGCCATGCCGCCCATTTCCTCCACCTCGTCAATGATCTTCTGGGCCTCCTTGACAATGCTGTCGGTCAGGTATTCCACATAGTAGGACCCGGCCAGCGGATCAACGGTTCTGCAAATCTGAGATTCCTCCTGAACGATGATCTGGGTGTTTCTGGAGATTCTCGCGGAGAAATCGGTGGGAAGGCCCACCGCCTCATCAAAGGAGTTGGTGTGCAACGACTGGGTCCCGCCCAAGGCCGCGGCCAAGCATTCCAGAGTGGTGCGGATGACGTTGTTGTACGGATCCTGCGCGGTGAGGCTCCACCCGGAGGTCTGGACGTGGGTTCTCAGCATGGAGGATTTCGGATTCTGGGGGTTGAACTGGCTCATGAGACGATGCCACAGGAACCGGGCCGCACGCAACATCGCGATCTCCATGAAAAAGTTCATGCCGACGCCAAAGAAGAAGGAGAGGCGGGGCGCGAACTTGTCAATGTCGAGTCCCGCGTTCAATGCGGCCCGGACGTATTCCACGCCGTCGGCCAAGGTGAACGCGGTCTGAAGGACCGAATCCGCGCCGGCCTCCATCATATGATATCCGCTGATGCTGATGGTGTTGAATCGGGGCATGTTCTGGGAGCAGTAGCCGATGATGTCCGACACGATCCGCATGGATGGCTCCGGCGGATAGATGTAGGTGTTCCGCGTGAGGTATTCCTTGAGGATGTCGTTCTGGATGGTTCCGTTGAGCTGCTCCTGCTTCACGCCCTGCTCCTCTGCGGCCACGATGTAACCGGCCATGATCGGAAGCACCGCGCCGTTCATGGTCATGGAGACCGACATCTGATCCAAGGGGATCTGGTCAAAGAGGATCTTCATGTCCTCCACCGAATCGACCGCAACCCCGGCCTTGCCGATATCGCCGGATACTCTCGGATGATCCGAATCATATCCCCGGTGCGTGGCCAGGTCAAACGCGACCGAGAGGCCCTTCTGACCGGCCGCGAGGTTCCTTCTGTAGAACGCATTCGAGTCTTTCGCAGTGGAGAATCCCGCATATTGGCGGATGGTCCATGGACGGCCCGCATACATGGTGGCCATGGGGCCTCGGACATACGGCGCAAACCCGGGGAGGGTGTTCAGATGTTCCATCTCCTCAAGGTCTTCCGCCGTGTAAAGCGGCTTCACCTCGATGCCTTCAGGGGTATTCCATTTCAGCTCGTCCGGTGATCGGCCTTTCAACTGCTTGGATGCAAGTTCCTGCCACTTCTGAAATTCAGGATGTTCTGCCATTGATTTTTGCTCCTTCGTGTTTTGATTGTACTTACTCCTCACTCCTCACTTCTTTGGCACAGCTCCACCAAGATGCCGTTGGTGGCTTTGGGATGCAGGAAAGCGATCTTGGCCCCGCCGGCGCCGATTCTCGGTTTTTCATCAATCAGCTTCACGCCTTTCTCCTTGAGTTCCGCAAGGGCTTCCTCGACGTTCTCCACGCGGAAGGCCACATGGTGGATGCCCTGCCCCTTTTTCTCGATGAATTTGGCCACCGGGCCGTCGGGTTCGGTGGCTTCGAGCAGTTCCACTTCGCTCTCACTCACCGGAAAGAACGCGGTGGTGACTTTCTGCTCCGTAACGGTCTCCGTGCCTTCAAAGTCAAGGCCCAGAACGCCTGACCAGAAGTTTTTCCCTTCCTCGATGCTCTTTACCGCGATGCCGAGGTGATCAATCTTCAGAACTTTCATGGATGTTTCTCCTTTCAATCATGATAATTCGCCGCTGGCGACTTCAGTAACCAGTTTGTAGTTCCGCCTTTAGGCGGGGGATCAATCCGGGGGATCAATCCCCCGACTGACAGCGAAAGTACGCTGAAGCGCACTGTCACAGTAGCTGGCTTCAGCCTGCTTGCGCTTTCAGCCCCGGAATTGATTTCGGGGCTTGATTCCGGGTCTTTGCGCCATGTCCATCGCCGCCGGGGGATCAATCCCCCGGCTGACAGCGAAAGTACGCCAAAGCGCACTGTCACAGTAGCTGGCTTCAGCCGACTCGATCGGAAATCGACAACCACAACCCGCTCCCCGCCAGTTTCGGTAAATCGGATTCAGATGGTTTGCAAATGCGGCTGCGATATTCTTTCCAATATTTTTTTTCCGTTGCTCAAGACGTTCTATTTCATCTTCTGTCTGTTTCATTTCTCCGATAAGAGAAGTGATTTCTTCATAAGGCATTGTCATTTTTCGCTCCTTGTGTTTGAAACTGTGATTCGTGTTGGTCCATTATCCAGACTTTCGGGGGCTGTTCTTTGGCAGACAGTCCCTGCTTATACCTTGTTATTGTCCAAGAGTGTCTGCAATTTCCAGGCAGCTTCAAAGGCATTATGCTGACTCCAAAAGCCATGTTGCCCCCCTTCCTCGAAATGGTGAGAAAGCTCCTGTTCTTCCAGGCTGACAATCTCAGACGGATAAAACGAATCGGTCTGATACAAATCCGCATCCATTTCAAAATCAGGTGCGGGTGCGCCGTCAATATCCGGCGGAGGATCCTGAAGCGGATAAATGGAATATCCTTCAATATCCCTGTAATCGGTTTCAAGCACTTCTGTCTGTACCATCGCTCCTGAAGGCACGGCAACGTAACGGCGGACAACCGGAAGTTGAGGTTTGCCGATCTCGGTTGTATATCCGCAGTCGGATATGTTCAAGAAATTGTAAATATCTCCTTGTTCCGGTATTTCCGACGCGTTCATTCCTGGAACGCCGAATTCGATAATGACCTCCTCAGTTGTGGAAATGGGAACATCTATATGAACCGAATCCCCGGGTTCAGCCACTTCCAGGTTATCAAAAGCCACCCATTTCCCCTCTGTATCCGGATGGACATTGGTGTCTTTGTCATCTTTGTCTCCAGATATGGCAATCAGTTCGGTTCTTTCATAATAAATCTCAGAGGGCCTTCTGAATGAGACCAGTGTTGTACCGTCGGAATAGCCGTCACCGTCCGCATCTTTGTACCACGGGAAACTTGCGACAGTTTGCAGTGCTGTTATGGCCTCGGCCAGCCCGATATTGCCGTCGTTCACGCTGTTTTCCTTGTGAACACTCGTGGGTGTCATTCCCGCACACACCTGAATCGCTGTGATCACATCCTGCAAATCAACCGTTCCTGAGCCGTCCGCATCCCCCGGAACCGCCCCGAAACAGTTCACAGCAAAAACCGTCGCCGCAAACCAGATTACCATACTGCCAAAAAACCATTGTTTTGCTCTCATAAAACACACTCCTTTCTTTGCATTCTGTCTGTTTTTGAAATTTAACGATAGCCTTATTCCTAAACCCCCTTCGCCCCTTCCGCAAGCAGTTCATTAACCAGCAGGCCCCTCCGGATTCCAACTTGCACTTTCAACCTCGGAATTGATTCCGAGGCTTGGATTGCCACATTAGCTGGCTTCAGCCTGCTTGGAGCTTCTTCAGCCCTGGAATTTAAAGCCAAGGGATAAATCCCCCGGCTGAAAGCGCAAGTACGCTGAAGCGCACTGTCACGATAGCTGGTCTGTCAGTCCCGTAATTTGTTCCAGGCTTGGACATTAAGCGGTTATAAGTCGTAGTTCAGCGTCTTCAGGATATCAGACTG
>JAOZRQ010000728.1 GCA_029940115.1 Desulfobacterales bacterium | reverse complement strand
GAGACCGCCTGAAGGCGGAACTGCAAACTGGGGATTCCGGACAAACATTATGTTGGAAGCTCTAGCACATCACTTTTTAAGTCCGTGTCCCCTTCATGCTCCCGCCGGATTGACAAATCCGGCGGCGGCTCGGCCCCTTGGTCTCTCGCCCCTAGTCCGTTACCGATCCTTCTTTTTGAGGTTGGAAACTGAATCATCTCAAGTGTAAATTGTAAGGCCTTTTCGGAAACAATGATTTGTTCAAAGGTTTTGAACATTTTTTTTCCTTGGTCTTGCCAAAATTGGTCTCTTACCTTATCTTCGGATTCATAAGGTATTTCAAAACAGACATGTCGCACCTGAGCCACAGATAGCATCTTCATGCAGTCAAAACAGGGAGATACCGTCACATGAATTGTGGATCCCTTTACCGAGATGCCTTCCTTCGCCGCCTGTGCTATGGCATTTTTTTCGGCATGACCGCCAATGCAGAACTCTTGCTTTTTATGTTCGGGAACCCCGTGAACCCTCCTAAAGCAAAAAGGATTTCCCTGTTTGTCTTTCTTGTCAATGCAATGAGGCGCTCCAGGCACCGCTCCGTTGTAGCCTGTTGAAAGTATCTGTTTGTCTCGCACCACAACGCATCCTATCGGTCTGGAATTGCAGGTGGACCTTGTGCTGACAATTTTGGCGATGATCATGAAGTATTCGTTCCAATCTGGACGCATGACTGTTTCTCCTCCATCCTGCTCTTAACCTTGCTCGTGTCCATTTGATTGAAACAAGATTAAGAGCAAGATTCTGATTATAACGGATTTGGGGGAGTCCCCTGTGAACGTGCCCGTGAACGGAACATGCATGGGGGTTCACGACACGTTCACGGCACGTTCGAGGGCCTCCCCCTAAAAGCGTTGCTGATTATAACGGATTTTGGGGAGGCCTTGAACTCGAACGTGAACGTGAACTTGAACATGAACTTATACTTGAACGTGAACTCGAACTTGCCCACAAATGAACATTCAAGTTCACGTTCACGTTCAGGTTCACGGGCAGGCGGCCTCCCCGAAAAGCGTTATGATCAGAAGCGTCATAATCAGGCAAGATTAAGAGCAAGAGTTTTGTTCTTTTCAAATGAGAACCCCTAAGTTTACACTCATTTTGTCGGATTTCCCCTGGGGCCTCCGACATTCATAAAGGCACTGTTGAAATTCCTGTACAATTTCTTGTTTCTCCTGATTCTGTGCCATTTCTTGATGAAATTGTCCGGTATGTCATCTCTGACCTCGATTTTCGTCCAATCCTTTTCAGGAATCGGAAACGCATAGTATGGGAGGTGCTTTGGGATCCCCCGCACAAAAACAACTTGAGGGAGGACCCACTCAAGATAAGCGACATAGATTCGATGCATGCCATCATTGATGATACGGGTCACCCGGCCATTTTTTTCTATCATTTCCTCAATGATGGGGGGGAGCAGGTCTATCGGCTCCGTCTCTCCGGCCAAACTGATGCGTACGAAGCCGTTCAGGTGAAACAGATTGATCCCTTGTTTCTCCAGAGACCATTTGAGGTCGCGTATCTTGAGCAACTCCCGCTTCAGAACGTAGCGCTGGGGAGGGAACAGATCTTCGACACAGATGTTCTCCAATGAGATAAATGCGTTCTCATAAGGCCGAGTGTCTTCATCCTCCAACATGGTGACGTTCCGCAATCTCTCTATCACGTCCTGTTCCGAAAACTGCTTAACTTCAAGAATATCCATCGGTTTTGAATCATTGATCTTCATCTTAAAGAATCCTCTCTTTGTGTACAGGACAAAAAAATCGGATTGGGAATTCCGACACCCGGGGGAATGTCCGGTTCCAACGGCCTTGTGCCTGGATGGGTGATCTGGGCCGAGACGAAATCAAGTTCCCATCTTTTGGTTGGCGTGCTGCCTCGGGTGACGGTATATTCCCTGCCATGCTCCACTGCGGCCTGGACGAGTTGAAACCACAAATCAGGGATGTCTCTCGCTGTCATAAATGTCGGTTTTAGCATGTTAACCCCGCGGAAATCTCCGAAAGTCCCGCTCTCAGGTCCACAATGACCGTATCCACATCAAGTTTTTTCCCCAGCTCGCCCAGCATTTCTGTCATGATATAGGGATCATCACTATATTTGATCAGATGCTCAGGCCGAATCTCAAGCGAGGCGAGTTGCGCTGGGGAACGAAACGCGGGCATGACAAACATATTTTCAAGATGGATGTTTCTGACGCGATCCTGAATCAGTTCCAGCGTCTGGTCCATCTCATCTTCCGGTTCACCATGAATCAGGGCCAGCATGTCTGCAAATGAAATCTCAAGATTGGGTTTCCGCCGGCCAAGCATCCATGTTATCCCGGGGGCTTCCAAGTCCGCATCCACGAGAAACAGGGGATTTTCCCATCAATTGTTGTCTGTCATTTTTTTAGGTTGCTTGTCAAGCGTGCCTGTGTACAGGACAAAAATAATGATTGAGGAAACCCGGCTTTTTCTTGCAGTTGGGAGGTCGGCCCGTTTGGGAGAAAGCCGGGTTTCTCGCCCGTTCCCGATTTTTTGTCCTGTACTCAGCAAGTGTGCAGTAAATTTTTGTCCAGTTTTTTGTAAACAACTTTTGTCCTCCATTGTCTGAACCAGGATTCGTGGGATTAAAAGATCACCAGGATTGGTCCTCAGTTCCTTCAAGGTTTAAAAAAAACAAGCGCCAAAACCCGGTTTCTTTTCCTTCAACCTTCACCCCCTTGACCGAAACCGGGTTTTTTCCCTCATTTGCTCCATTGTCTGAACCAGGATTCGTGGGATTGGAGGATCACCAGGATTGGTCCTCAGTTCCTTCAAGGTTTAAAAAAAACCAAGCGACAAAACCCGGTTTCTTTTCCTTCAACCTTCACCCCCTTGACCGAAACCGGGTTTT
>JAOZRQ010000727.1 GCA_029940115.1 Desulfobacterales bacterium | reverse complement strand
AAAGGTGAAGGTGGTGATGGGACGCTGGTATTTCGAGGAACTCCACGCGGGGCTGAAGACCCGTTTCTTCTTTGACCCGCTTGCGAGTTCAAAAGATCCGGAGACCGGAAAGACCGTCATCGGGAAGCTCGGGATCCTGGGATTTGTCAATGACAGAACCCTGGGAGACGATGACCTGACCGCGTCCCCCCCGTCAGTCTATGTGCTTCAGCCGAACATTCTCACCGAGACCGAGCGGGACACCCTCCTCTCGCTGGAGGGGGCTGACAAAACCTTCAAAGACGCGGTCTACACGCTTTACGCGTTGAGCAGAAATCCGACATCCTTTAAAGACAAAGGGTCGAACTACACGGTAGGACTCAGCGACGCGAAACAGATGCTCACCGCATACCAGAAGACCTTGTTCAAAACGCAATTTGACGGAATATGCGGGTCCCTTCACAGCCTCTGTCCGGACTTCGGATTTGATGCGATCTGCAATGACCTCAGAAAATTGTATGATCAGCCCGCTTCTTCTGAAACCGATTCTTCTGACAAGACACAGGCTTCCCCGGACTATGCGTTCCCCGATATGGTTCAGGGCAAGGGCTTGGCCCTGGTGCCGAGCGCGCTGCTGGTGAATTCGTTATCAAGCCTTTCCGGCGGGTATGTGACCCTGGCCGAGAACAACCATCCGGCCCTGGGAGACCTGCCGGTGAGCCTGCACATCATCAAGGTGGTGAACGATAAGTACCGCGGGGCCATCAAGACCATCCTTTCGGACAATGTGTTTGACGAGAAGATCACCCTGCGCCACACCGCGGACTTCGGGGCCAACCCGGAGGATGTGAAGTTCGAGTGGTATTACCGGGAGGAGGACGGCAAGGATCAGCCCCCGCCGGACCAGGCGGATCCGGGCACTTGGCTGATGTTTCCCGGCAAGGGACCCGAAGTTTCGATGGCGGGTGCGGGTGCGGCCCTGCTCACGGACAACCTCTTCTTCTGCCGATACCGGCACGTCAATGACGATGACCCGGAAGTTTGGTCCGACTGGGCCGGCGCGGCCAATTCCCGTCCCCCCAAGGTGGATGAGAAAGCGGTGGACACCTATCAGGCCCAGTTGGTGGAGGGGTGGGTCAAGCGGGTGCTGAACGGGATCAACCCCTTTGAGGCGCGGATCAGCGACTTTTACAGCAGTGACAGCCCCGCGACCTACACCAGCATGGTCCGCCAGGCCGGACAGCGCTTCGAGGGCGCGGTCGCGTTCAATCCGGACAAGGATGTGATTGAGAATGTCGGGCTGATCGAGCTGTACCAGACCGTGCTGAACCGGGCATCGGATCTGAGCATCAACATGGCCCAGCCGGCCACGTCCTCGGGCATCGTCACCGCGCTGCTCCTGGCCTCGAGCCGGATTGCCGGGTTCTACACGCTTCTCGGGAACGAGGCATACACCGACGCGCTCGACCCGACCATCGGGTTCGGCACGGACAGCGTGACGTATGGGAGCCTGGCCCCACGATTTTCTCGTTCATGAACCAGGTTCCGAACCTGTTAGACGAGGAGCTGATCCTGCTCCGGGGCCGGGATGAGGAGGGTGCGAGACCGGTCTATAACCGTCTGCTCTGGAACTTCACCAAGGCCGAGGGCGAGGCCGCGTACGCGCTGTCGTACAATCTGACCGACCTGAACCGGGACGGCTTCATTGACGAGGCCGACGGCCGGGCCGCGTATCCTTAGGGTCACGGGGACGCGTGGGGGCATTACCTGAGCGCGCTCAAGGGCTATTATGACATCATGGGCAACCGCTATTTTAACTGGAACTCCCGGTCCGAGCTCTTTTAGATCGAAGGCGTGGTCATGGATGTGGACTATTTTGACGAGCGGAAGTTCGCGGAGGCCGCGGCGACATCATGGCCCGGCTGAATGCAAACTTCGCCGCGCTCAAGACTCAGATGGGCTTCAACAACCCCCAGACCGAGACCGGGCGATTCTCCCTGCGGTATGAACTGTTCCGCATCAAGGATGGTGTGACCGATGCTGACAAAGACAAGCTGACCCCGGAGGAGATCAAGGAGGGTAAGAAGAATGACAAGGCATGGAGCGATATATTGGCGAGTTCCCGAGTGTCAGATCTCTGGGCAGTGCCCGAGTTCCGCAAGTTCTGCCGGCCCTTCACCAAGGAGGAGGCAGGGGCCCAGCCGGGCCTCGTGATCCCGTTCACGAGCAACGTGATCTTCGGGAAGAACTTCTTCGGCCATAAGCTGGGCGGCGGGGATCATGCCTACGATCCCACCAACTTCGCCACGAAGGTCCGTTCTGTGGGCCTCTGGTTTGAGGGGTACGACAAGAGCCAGCTCTCCGAAACCCCGAGGGCCTATCTCATTCCCGCGGGCATGGACTCTATGCTGGTCCCGGACAGCACTGATATGAAGACCCGGCAGTGGACCGTCGTGGACCAGAAGCTGCCCGTGCCTCTGCCGGTGGGCGACTCGGACCTGAACAATCCGGACTGGATTCCCTCGCTGGACTCCTTAGACGGGTCCATGGCCGAAATCCGGCGCTACTCCAGCTTCCGGGCCTACCACGATGCCGGCTACTTCAACGCCAATGAGATGAGCCACGACAGCCGCCTCATCGGCCGGTCGGTGTGGAACTCCCGCTGGATGATCATCATCCCCGGGGGCACGTTCAACTATGACGCGGATGGGGGCTTGGACACGTTCATCAAGACCGTCACGGATATCAAACTGTTCTTCCAGACGTATGCCATGTCCGGCGGCAAGAAATGAAGCATGACAAAAGACCTCCGAGGTTTTCAAAACCTCGGAGGTCTGGATGAATTGGTTGATCTCTCACAAACGCCTGACGGCACCCTGAAAGCTTGCGTTGAAGCCGGGGATTGATTTTGGGACGACGGGATTTGAGGCCCCTTCTTATAAACC
>JAOZRQ010000726.1 GCA_029940115.1 Desulfobacterales bacterium | reverse complement strand
CGCTTTTCGGGGAGGCCGCCTGCCCGTGAACGTGCCCGTGAACGTGAACGTGAACGTGCACGTGAACTTAAACGTGGAATGTTCATTTGTGGGCAAGTTCAAGTATAAGTTCAAGTTCACGTTCAAGTTCAAGTTCGAGTTCAAGTTCGAGTTCAAGGCCTCCCCTAAATCCGTTATAATCAGCAAACTTTTCAATTCATCTGAAAACTTGGGAACGAGCCAGAGCCCAGAGCCGACAAATCCCCATGGCCAATTTCAAAACCCATCTCTCCGTGACATGCCCGATAATCGGTCTGGCAGCCACGGCATTGCTGATCACAGACTTGGCCCAACCCCATGAGGTGCTTCTCTGTTTTGTCATGGGGGATATCGGCGGCATATTGCCCGACATTGACGCGAACCAGTCCGTCATCCTCGGACTGATCTTCAGCTTTCTGGCCCCTGTCTTCGCCTTTTTTGTGGTGTTCGCCCAGCAGAGCGGATCCCCGGTGCTCAAACTTTTCCTCATCTGGCTGCTCGCCTTTTTTGGGGTGAAATATCCGCTCTTTTTTCTCTTTATCCGGTTTACCAAGCATCGTGGCCTGATCCATTCGGTTCCCGGCGGGATCCTTTTCTCGTTTCTGGGGACCATCCTGTTGCACAAGGTGTTTCTATTCTCAGATGTCACCGCATGGATGGCCGGCCTCTTCCTCTTCTTCGGTTTTGTCATCCACCTCATCCTAGACGAGATCAGCAGCATTGACTTCTCACAGATGCGGCTGAAAAAATCCTTTGGCACCGCGCTCAAACTGGGGGATTCAAAGGATCCGACCGCGACCTCCGTGCTGTACGTCACCATCATCGGGCTGTATTTGTTGGCTCCCGACCCCGGTCATTTCCTGACGACCATTCTGGACAGGGGGCATTATCTTCATATCCAAATCTTGCCTTAATATTATGAGTATCATGGATAATCAAAAAAACATCGTTGACATCCTGCTGATCGAGGACAATCCCATAGATGCCCTGATCATACAGGAGATGCTGGCACAGGCCAAGGGGATTTCATTCAAGGTCGAAGTGACCGCGTTGCTGAAAAAAGGGCTGGAGCGTCTTGCCGACCACGACGTGGATCTCATTCTCACAGATATAACCCTTCCGGACAGCAAAAGAACAGAGACCTTTGAGAAGGTTTACGCCCACGCTCACGACATCCCGATCATCGTCATGAGCAGCCACGATGATGAAGATTTCGCGGTAAGGGCCATCCAAGCGGGCGCACAGGACTATCTCGTCAAAGGGCAGGTCGGTTCCCCCCTGCTGACCCGGGCCGTGCGCTATGCCATTGAGCGGAATCGCTCGGAAAAGGCGCTCCGGAAAAGCAAGCAGGAATGGGAGCGGACCTTCAACGCGATTGACGACATCATCACCATCCTGGATCCGAATATGCGTATCATGCGGACAAACCAGGCCGCTGTGCGAGCATTCAAGACTGAAGAGCTGATTGGAAAGCATTGCCATGAGGTGTTCGCAAATGAAACAGAACGCTGTCCGATCTGTCCGATGGGGGAGGTGATCCGAAAAAACAATTCCTTCATAAAGGAGATAGAGCATGTTTATCTCGGTAAAACCTTCTTGGTGGCGATTTCTCCAATCTTTGACGAACATGACACACTGATGGGATTTGTCCATGTGGCAAAGGACATCTCCTATAAGAAGAAAATAGAGACTCAGCTCCGGCAGGCCCAGCGGTTGGAAGCCATTGCCACTTTGGCCGGAGGGATCGCACACGATCTCAACAACATCCTCTTTCCGATTTACGGGTATGCCGAGATGACCTTGGAATTGGCCCCTGATGACGTCCTGATCCAGAAAAACCTCAAGCGGGTGCTGGACGCGGCAGAACGCGGCAGGGAGATGGTTCAGCAGATCCTGACCTTCAGCAGAGAGGGACGCGAGGGGAAAAAGAGCCGATATCCCTGCAAGATTCAATCCGTCATCAAGGAGACCCTGAAACTTCTCAGAGGCTCCGTTCCGGCAACCATTGACATCCGCCGGCGTGTGGACGAGACATGCGGCCGGGTCATGGCGGATCCCACCCAGATCCACCAAGTCTTGATGAATCTCTGCACCAATGCCTATCATGCCATGCGTGAGAAAGGCGGTGTGCTGGAAATCTCCCTACATGAAGTCGTTCTATGTGCCGATGAAACCGCACTGGATATGGAACCGGGCCCCTGCCTGAAACTGAGTGTGAGCGACACCGGCCACGGCATGGAAAGGGCGGTCATGGACAAAATTTTTGACCCGTACTTTACCACCAAGGATGTGCATGAAGGCACGGGACTGGGGCTTTCCGTAACCCACGGCATTGTGAAAGGCCATAAGGGGCATATCACCGTTTACAGTGAGCTTGGCCGGGGAACCACCTTTCATGTCTATCTCCCCTTGGCGGACAGACATGGAACCGATGTTCCAAAGGATGCCAAAGCATCCGCGTTGCCCACAGGAGATGAGCGTATCTTATTGGTTGATGATGAGGAGACGATCACTGAAATGCTTGGCAAACGACTGAAAAGGCTCGGATACCAAGTCACGGCTTGGACAAGCAGTCCCGATGCGTTGGCGGCCTTCCGCAGATCCCCCCAATCCTTTGATCTGGTGATTACGGACATGACCATGCCGAACATGACAGGCATTCAACTCTCCAGATCCATTCGGACCATCCGCCCGGATATTCCGATCATCCTCTGTAGCGGCTTCAGCGAACTGCTTACGGAGGAGAAGATTCAAGAGGTGAGGATTCAGGGATATATGATGAAGCCAGTACCCATGAAGGAAATGGCTGACATCATCCGCCAAGCACTGGATACAAAAACGTGAGGCGTGGGGGAATTGTCCCGGAGGGACTTGTGAAAATAGCCCGGCAATTCATTGCCGGGTCGGGAA
>JAOZRQ010000725.1 GCA_029940115.1 Desulfobacterales bacterium | reverse complement strand
GCGTGAAACGTGATGCGTGAAACGTGATGCGTGAGACGTGATGCGTGAGACGTGATGCGTGAAACGTGAAACGTGATGCGTGAAACGTGATGCGTGGAACGTGATGCGTGAAACGTGATGCGTGGAGCGTGAAACGTGATGCGTGAAACGTGATGCGTGGAGCGTGAAACGTGGAGCGTGAAACGTGGAGCGTAAAACGTGAAACATGATGCGTGAAACGTGGAGCGTGAAACGTGATGCGTGAAACGTGATGCGTGGAGCGTGATGCGTGAATATCTTTTTACATTCATGTCACATCTCACGCTTCACACCTCACGTTTCACATCTCACGCACGTTTCACATCTCACGCTTCACGCCTCACGTTTCACATCTCACGCCTCACGTTTCACATCTCACGCCTCACGTTTCACATCTCACGCCTCACCTCACGTTTCACATCTCACGCACGTTTCACATCTCACGCTTCACGCTTCACCCTTCACGCCTCACGTCTCACGCCTCACGTCTCACGCCTCACGTTTCACATCTCACGCTTCACATCTCACGCTTCACATCTCACGTTTCACGCCTCACGTTTCACATCTCACGTTTCACGCCTCACGTTTCACATCTCACGCCTCACTTATCAGCTTCTGGGCCAGCTTTCTGATCCTGATTCCCATTCCCATCTTATTTTTATTGGCAGTGCCTGAAACCATCACCCTGAGTTTCCCCTCACTCTCCGTGACTTCCACACAGATCTTCTGGTGAGACATGAAGAATGTCACGAAAATACCGATGATCATCACAACAAATCCGGTATAAACGATCAGAACCCCTGGATCTTTTGTCACCTGAAGGCCGGTGTAATAATGGGTCGGGTGGTCTGTAATGGTGACAAAGAAATCCCCTCCCCTCATTCTGTCAAAGCTTGAAAAGGGGGGAAGAATGACATCCATAGGGGATCCATCACGCGATGTCAGCGTGGCAATAAAGACCTTCCCGATATTATGCCCCCTGAACTCATATGAATTGCTGGCATCCCTTATCACAATTGTCCCGAAATCCTCGGGGAGACCAAACGGCTCTCCGAAGATCACCTGTTTGGGGTATGTCATGCCTGTCACGTTGCTTTTGATATTCAAGGCAATCTCCTTGCCTTTCAGATAATCAACGCTCAACGGCAGGGATTGGTAGCTCGACTGAAAGATGTTGATCCCTTTGTGCCGGAGCGGGTCATTGACAATGATGTCCTTTTTCAAGACAGGCTCGCCCCCTTCAAGGAGGGTCAGGGATGAGCGATATTCCTTGGGCGCGCCGGTATCGTAAAAGCTCACATTGAAGGCATCACATCGGATGTCAAAATCGAGCTTCTTTATTTCCCCGCTCTTTCTCAGGCGGATGTGACGGGTCATCTCGCCTTCCGAAATGTTGACAAACCCCTCAAAGCCGAAGATGGAGCCGGCCAGTCCCCCCAACAACAGGAGGACCACACTGATATGGACAATGTAGGCCCCGAAACGGGTCCAGCGCCCCTTTTCAGCAAAAATGAAGAACCCCTCATCTGTCTGATCGGTCCTGACATAGGTAAAGGATTTTGAGAGATAGGGTTCAAACATCTCCCTCAGACGCGAGGCAGATGATCCTTCAACAACAAACTCCGCGTTGCGGGAGAGCTTTCTGAAACTTGAAAGGACAAATGACGGCTTTTTGTTGAATATGATCCGCCATGTTGCAGAAAGTCTGTCCGCAGAGCAGACAATGATGTTGATCGTCAGCATCAGCAAGAGGAACTGAAACCACCAGGAATGATACATGTCAAAAATATCAAGCCCATGGAGGATTCTGTAAAGGGACTCCCCATATTTACGAAAATACGCGGCCGGATCTTCATTCTGCGGGATGAGGGTCCCGATGACGGAGGTCACGGCGAGTGTCAGCAACAACGCAACGGTCAGCCTGACCGACGCGAAAAAGTTCCATAACCTGTCCAAGCAAACAGGAATTGACGCCTTTTTTTTCATTTTCAAATGTTATTCCTTTAGGCCTTGATCTTTGTTTCGGCCAGCCGCCACACGTTGCACCCGCCGGAACCTGTCCCTGACATCTTTTGTCAGGAATTGGCAAATCCGGCGGGCCTGGATTCGCCAATCCCCGATGCTTGTCCCCGATGTCTTCCCCGATAAGTACCCGGCCAAAAGTTTTCCGGGATTTTTTCCTGGGAAGACAACTTCCACAAACCGCGGATGAACACGGATGGACGCGGATGAGCCCGCGGCAGACAGGCCGTCCGCGTCCATCCGCGGCTCACAATGGGAAAGTTGTCCCTCATATGCAGACACCTGAAAACATATGGCCAAGTACTTAAAAGACGTCGGGGACAGGTCCAATCCGAGCGAAGCGGCCCAAACGAAGATCATGGGCCTTCCTTCAATATTTGCCAGTTTACGCCCATGCCGTGCCGGACATGGGCAGAGTCAAAGTCAAACTTTTATATATATCAAACTATTCTGATAAAGAAAATGAAAAAAATGCGGCATCCTTCATTTATGGGTTTACATTTTTTAAGCCAAAAGTTTGTAGTTCCGCCTTCAGGCGGTGTGGCACCGCCGAGAGGCGGAACTACAAACAAAAACGGTAACCCGATGGATGAAGGATGCCAAAAGGAGACAGGAAAAAAATTATGGTCAGTTTCTGTGTACAGGACAAAAAAAGAGAAACCCGGCTTTTTTCTTGCAGTTGGGGAGTCGGCCCATTTGGGAAAAAGCCGGGTTTGTCGCCCACTCCAACTTTTTGTCCTGTACACAGGGTCAGTTTACAAGGAAGTTGCATATCATAATAAAAAATGCCTTGACAACAACAAATATGTAACAATATTTTTATGATGGTTGGAGAAACTTGAAACTTGAAACTTGAAACTTGAAACTTGAAACTTGAAACTTGAAACT
>JAOZRQ010000724.1 GCA_029940115.1 Desulfobacterales bacterium | reverse complement strand
CATGCCCGTGCCCGTGAACATGCCCGTGCCCGTGAACATGCCCGTGCCCGTGAACTTGGAAGTTCAAGTTTACGTTCAAGTTTACGTTCAGGTTTAGTTCAAGTTCAAGTTCAAGTTCAAGTTCAAGTTTACAACCCAATATCCCCGACCAACTGCTTTGTCTCGGCGAGAAGTTCCTCTCTGACCTCCTTGTCCATGCCCAATCCGCCATATTGCGCGGATTCGATCTTTTCCAGAAGGGTTGCGGCTTGGGTGGCGGTTTTTTTTGAACAGCCGTTTGCACAGAGGATTTTTTTGGCTTCCGCATAGGTCAGGGATTCTCCTTTTATGCCGGCTCTTGCATAAATCGCCGAAACAAGGGCTTTGTAGAGACAGGAGAGGAATTCGGCCTTGGCGTCGCCGATTGAGCAGGCATCTTTCAGGGCCTTTTCGGCCCGTTCCGCCATGAGGATCGCCGGATCATCGCTTTTCTCGGTGAGCAGAAAGGCCGCCTTTACCGTTGCACAGAGAAGCGCAGGCCCCAGAAGCAAGAGAATGAATCCGATCAGAGAGAAGGCTTTCTGGGATTGCAGCGCGTCCAACTCCTCTTTCATCGGCAGAATGTCCTTGCCCGTGAATTCGACCTTTTTCTTCAGAGACGTCAGTTCCCCGGAAGGTGCGGAGACCATTTCAAATTCCTCCGCTTTGGAAGGATTCACCTTGAGCAAAAAGGGACGGGTGGATCGCGTCTCATATCGCCCTTTGGAGACATCGAAATAACTGAGCTGGATCGCCGCTGTTGAATACTCCCCGGCCTTGAGAGGGACCAGCGCGGTGCGGAATATCTTCCTTCCGTTGTATCCCTTCATGTCCAATCGGATCGATTCGTCAGGATCGTCTTTGTATGCCTTGAACGCGTCCTCAGGGAGCCTGATCTCCGGTTCTGCCATGTCCATGAGGTTGCCGGTTCCCCGGATGATCACGGATAGGGTGGCTGAATCCCCGACCTTCAAGGTGTCGGCCTCCATTTTCGCCTGAATGTCAAACGTCCCCACCAGACCGGAGAATGTGCCGTCGCCGTCGTACGGGGGAAGGGGGTTCACCTTCACTGTCAGGGGGTCTGTGCGGAATGCCCTCGGTTCAAGCCGGCCCCCTCTCAAAAACGGATCATTTTCAAAAAAAGAGTCAAAAATGGACCGCCTTCGATTCTGTTGGCGGTAAACCCGATCGCACTCGAGAATCGCCGGTTTGATGGCCTTTTCCCCGGCATTCAGCGGGATCAGGACATAGTTGATCTCTGCGACATTATAGCGCCGTCCGGAGACCACCGTTTTGTATGTCTTCGTCTCTCCGATCTCCTCCGCAGTGAACCCTGAGAAATCAGGCTTCTGAAATCTGGCGTTTGCGATCTGGACACGATTGTAGAACTTGAACGTATAGATGATCTGCTCCCCCACATAAGGGTCCGGCTTTGAAACCCGAGCTTCGACAAAGATGCTGCGGTCGTCCGCCTCTCCTTGAGCTCTTTTGGATGCCGTGACGGCGATCTCCTGGGTCTGATAGGCCCTTCCGTCACATACCACCCGCAAGGGCGGCACTTTGAGACGCCCTTCCTTTAGGGGACTAAGTGCGTAGTTGTAGTTCGTCTTTCGGGACACTTGGCCGTTCACAATGCTGATATTGCTACTTGTCCCCCGGGAAACCGTCCTGAAATCCCGTATGCGCGACACATCCACCTCACCCCCTTCACCGCTGATCGCCACCGTGAGTTGGAGGGATTCGCCCAAGGTGACATGGGTTCTGTCCACAAAGGCACGGACTTGGGCCGCATGGGATACAGATGGGAACGTGAGGATAAGAGAGAGGAAAGTCATCAGCTGTAAGCTGTAAGCTGTAAGCTGTAAGCTGTGAGTCCGGTATCTGAGTTTTTCGGATACGCCTGTTTTTTTCATGGGTTTCATTCATCCTTCAACTTCAAGCAACTTGGAAAACTCATCCGGCCCCACATCAATCCCCGTCCATAATGCAAAGGTGCGCCTGACCTGACTCGCGAGGGAGGATCGCCCATCCATGAACCGGATCCCTTTTCGTTGCGCCATCTCCTCCCAAAAATTCCCGCGGATCCCGTAATTCAGGTCAACCATCAGCTCACAGTCCGGGAGATCGAGCTGGCTGACCCGTTGGGCCAGATCCGGGGCCTCATCAGGGCTTGAGACGGAAGTGGCATTCACCACAATATTCGCCGATATCGGCTTGTCTGTCAGGGAATCGAACGATGCCGCCTCACCGCCAACACGATTGACAATATGGGTGATGCTCTCCTTGTTCCGGCCCGTGACGAGAATGGATGTGGCATGAAGCCACTTGAAGATGAACACAACTGCCCGGGCCGCGCCGCCAGTCCCAAATACAAGGGCAGACTTGCCCGCCGAATCAAACCCGGCCTCCTCCAGCGCGTCCATGAATCCGATCGCGTTGGTGTTGTAGCCTTTGAGTTTTCCCCCCTTGCAGACGATGGTGTTGACGGACCCGATAATGGTCGCGCCTTCGGAGAGTTCATTTAGATGGGGGATGACGGCCTCCTTGTAAGGCATGGTGATATTCGCGCCGGCAATGTTCAGGACTTGCAGACTGTTCAATGCCTCTCCGATCCGCCCGGGTTGAACCATGAACGGCACATAAGCGCCCTTGATGCCGGCATGTCTGATGACGGCCGAAAATATGTCCGGTGACCTCATGCGGAATACTCGTTCATCGCCCAAAATGCAGAAAACTTTTGTCCCGATATCCGGATTTGTATCCATATGATGTTTCATTTCAAGTGATTACTCCTATGTAAAGAGTTTGTGAGTTTGTGAGTTTTTGAGTTTGTGAGTTTCTGAGTTTGTGAGTTTGTGATTGTGAGTTTGTGAGTTTGTGAGTTTGTGAGTTTGTGAGTTTGTGAGTTTGTGA